>JABUSI010000347.1 GCA_021442745.1 Erysipelotrichaceae bacterium
CTGACCCAGGAGAGGTAAACACAGAAGAGATTGGGGGTTGCACACCTGCAGTTTCTGAAGAAACATCATCTGAGTTTCCTCCGGTTTATGGATATGATTTTCCCGTATGTCCTGATTGCACAGGCAGCCGGAAGATGGGGTAATTTCGTGAATCAGGAAGCGTTCGGTCAGGTGGTCAGTGAGGATTATTTTGCGAAGTGGCCGTCATTTCTGAATTTTATCAAAGATAACATGTTCATCAACGGTGCGTATCGGGAACCGATGTTTTTCTACGAAAGCATTGCCTGTCTGGCCGGACTGGGATTGATTCTGCTGTATGAACGGACGGCGAAACCGAAACGGGGCGATCTTGGTTTTGCGTACTTCTTATGGTACGGGGCAATCCGGTTCTGGATTGAAGCGAGACGGAGTGACAGTCTGATGTTTATGGGCCTGAAAATGGCGCAGATTGTTTCTCTTATATTCATTGTGTTTGCGTTAGTCGGAATGTCCGGTATTTTCCTGAACAAAGAAAAGAAAACCAAACCGGTGTTGCTGTTTGACCTGGACGGAACGCTGTTGAATACCGAACCGATTATCCATGCGTCGTTTCTGCATACTTTTGAGAAATTCCGTCCGGATTATACGTTAAGCGAACAGGAACTGATGGATTTCATGGGGCCGACGCTGGAGGAATCGTTTGGCAAATATCTGCCGGAAGAACAGGTAGCGGATGCGATTGAATACTACCGGGTTTTCAATACGGAACATCACGGGGAATATGTAAAACCGTTTGACGGTGTGACGGAATGCCTTACGAAATGGAAAGAAGAAGGATACGTCGTAGCGATTGTGTCCAGCAAGTATACCGATACAGTGGAACTGGGATTGCAGGTCTGCGGTATGACGGGAATGTTTGATCTGGTGCTGGGACGTGACAAATACGAAAAGGCCAAACCGGATAAGTGCGGACTGATCGAAGCCTGTAAGATACTGGGTGTCAGTCAGGATCAGGCGATTTATTTCGGGGATGCGACGTCGGATGTCAAAGCGGGTAAGAATGCCGGAATGTATACGGTGGCGTTTGTGCCGAATACGAAACGGGAAGCACAGTTGCGTGCATCTTGTCCGAATGAAGTCGTACTGGATTTCCGGGATATTGACGAAATCATTCACCGTAACATTGTGTTCAGTCATGATGAACGATAAGACGCTTTCAATAAGCGTCTTTTTCTGTGGTATACTATAGATGGTACACGGATAAGCGTGGCAGGTTTTTTTGAATGTCGGAATGTGAGGTGGCAGTATGAAGAACATCTTGTTTGTGGCCGGAATGTCCGGTGCGGGAAAGAGTACGGTGATGAGTATTCTGGAAGATATGGGATACCAGTGTATCGATCAGATTCCGACGGCACTGATCGGTAATCTGGTGTCATGGCTGGAAGAATCCGTGGATCCGCGGTATTCCAAAGTGGCTTTGAGTACGACAATGATTGACTTGCCGAAAATGTATCAGCTGCTGGAAGATTCGAAAGTGTCGTTTTCCTCTGTTTTTCTGGATGCCGGAAACGAACAGCTTCTGATGCGGTATAAGTTTACCAAGCATAAACATCCGATGATTCTGGAGGGACTGGCGGATTCCCTGGAAGATGCGATTGAACTGGAACGGCAGATCTGGGGAAGCGTACGGGATTTCAAGGGAACCTGTATCGATACCAGCAATCTGAGTATTACGGAACTGAAACGAAGGATGGAAGGGATGTTTTCGGATGGCGTTCAGACAAGTTTTATGATTACGTTTGTGTCATTCGGGTATAAATACGGTGTACCGAAAGATGCGGATTTATTGTTTGACGTGCGTTTTCTGCCGAATCCGTACTGGGAACCGTCTTTGCGGAAACTGAACGGAGACGATCCGGAAGTTTACGATTACGTAATGGAAAAGCAGCAGACGAAGGAGTATCTGGCGTATCTGACGGCATTTATTGACTATCTGCTTCCTCAATACGAAAAAGAAGGGCGGAATCATCTGACAATCGGCATCGGTTGTACCGGCGGACAGCATCGTTCGATGACACTGGTCAACTATTTATACAACCGGTACAGTACAACGTATAAATGTCTGAAAGACCATCGCGAACAAAGGGGCGAGTAATATGAAAAAGGTAGTAGTAATCGGTGGCGGGCATGGCCAGGCGGTTATGCTTCGCGGACTGAAGGAAATCGATTCGATTGAACTGACGACAATTGTTACCGTAGCTGATGACGGCGGAAGTACCGGACGGTTACGGAGGGATTTTCATATTCCGGCTATGGGTGATATCCGGAACGTGATGATTGCGTTGGCCGAGTCGGAATCGTTGCTGACAAAGATTATGGATTACCGGTTCGGCAGCGAATCGGAGGATCTGGACGGGCACAATCTGGGAAATATCATTCTGACGGCACTGACGGACAGCTGCGGAAGCTTTATGGAAGCCATCCAGCAGGTATCCAAAGTACTGGCGGTAAAAGGGGATATCATTCCGAGTACCCTGCAGGTCATTACGTTGCATGCGATTATGGAAGACGGTACGATTGTGCGCGGGGAAAGCAATATTCCGAAGGTGCGGAACCAGATTCAGAAAGTGTTTTACCAGCAATATGTGCAGGCAACGGAAGAATCCATCCGGGCAATCAATGAAGCGGATTATATTATCCTGGGAATCGGCAGTCTGTATACGAGTATTCTGCCGAATCTGATCATTCCGCGGATCAGGGAGGCCATTCGTCAATCGAAGGCGAAGATGATTTATTTCTGCAATGCGATGACGCAGTCCGGGGAAACGGAACAGTATTGTATGGAAGATCACGTGGACGCGATTATGCGTCATCTGGGCGATGCGATTGATGTCGTGTATTATGCCGATGACGTCATTCCGCAGGCGTGTCTGGACAATTACGCCAGGGAACACAGTACGCATGTGGAAATCCGGGATGAGAAGCACGATTATGAAGTGGTACGGATGTCTTTGCTGGAATTTGATAAGAATCTGGTAAAGCACGATGCCGGAAAGATCCGGGAAGCGTTTCTGAAAGAGTTGGGTGAATAGTATGTCGTTTTCTACAGACGTCAAATCGGAAATATCCAAAGTATCGATGAACGAAGAGTGCAGTAAGGCACAGCTGGCGGCTATGCTGCAGCTGTTAAGTTCCCTGACCATCTCTTCTTCCGGCCTGCAGCTGCAGGTACGGGCGGATAATCCGACCATTGTGAAACAGATTTACCGTCTGGTGCGGCAGATTTACCGTGTGGAAGTGGAATTGTCGGTCATCAAGAAGGTGAAACTGAAGAAGAACAATACCTATGTATGTAAAATATTAACGAAAGCCCGGGAAATCCTGTTTGATCTGGGATTGTGGACGGAGGAAGGCCTGCAGGTATATCCGTCGGCAGACAGGAAAATTGTATATGACGAATCTACGGATAAAGCGTATCTGTCCGGATGTTTTTTAGCCGGGGGCAGTGTGAACGATCCCGCCAAGCCGAATTATCATCTGGAAATTGCGACTAACAAGAAGGAACATGCGGCATATATTCAGAAAATCATGAAACGGCGGTATATTCCCGCTAAAATCATCGAACGGCGGTCACAGTATGTGGTGTACATCAAAACGGCGGATATTATCGTGGATTTTCTGGCAGCAATCGGGGCAACGGACTGTTCTTTCGAATTTGCGGACATCAAGATTCAGAGGGATTATGTCAGCAGTCTTTACCGGGTAGAGAACTGTAAGATTGCCAATGAACAGAAGACGATTACCGCAGGGGTCAAGCAGTCGGAAATGATTGAATATCTGGAAGAAAAACTGGGCGGACTGGACGGACTGGAAGAAAAAATCCGGGAAGTTGCCTTGCTGCGGAAGGAATTTCCGGAATCTTCCTTAACGGAATTGTGTGCAACGTATGAAGCGCGATACGGCATTCCGATCAGCAAATCCGGTATCAAGCACCGGATCAACAAGCTGGAGGAACTGGCTGAAAAATATCGCCGTATGGATGAGAAAGGAGAAAACGTATGAGCGGAAGAAATCTTCTGACAACCGTAATCGGAATATTGTTAGTGGTGACGCTGTGGAAGCCGCTGTTGTGGCTGGCAGTCATCGTATTGATTGCGATGGGTATTTTCTTCGGGAAAGTACTGGTGGAAAGCACGAAGGTACGGGAAGAAATTGCCAGAGATCCGGATGCGTATTTCGAGAAACAGAAAAACGGCACCGTTATTGATGCCGAATATACGGTAACCGAAGTGGAGGAACCGGACAATGAGTGAACGGATCATCCGGATGGCGGATAAGGACGATAAGAATTATATTCATGCCTTATGGAAGAAAACCACGGCAATGCCGGATTTGTTTCTGGAGGAGTATTTCAAGAACCGGTTTGATCCGCGGAAAATACTGGTTCTGGAGTCGGACGGGAAACCGGAAGCTGCCTTGCATATGGCACCGCACGTGATGATGCTGAACGGTAAACGGGTGATGTATTATTACCTGATGGGAAACGTATCGCAGGAGGCATTGCTGGAAGAAGCGCTGAATACGGCTTCCACCCAATGTCTGGTTACGGTCGTACCGGTACAGGATGATATCATCCTGGAGGCGTACGGGTTTACCCGGACGTATAACCGGAACCGGTTTACGTTTAAGCGGGATGATATCCGCAAGTACAACACGTCGAGGGTTACAACGGCGATTACCATGGGACAATGTGTGGATGCGTACAATATGTTTACGAAGACATTTGACGGGTATCAGTTGCGGGATGAGACGTATTTTGAAGAACTGGACCGCAGTTTACAGGCGCGGGGAGGTATGCTTCTGGGGTATCTGAAACCGGACGGAACGCTGAGCGGATATATGACAATGACGGTGGAACCGAAGATCTGCCGGATTGATGAAATCATCTATCTGGACGGGGAAAGTCTGGCGTGCCTTCTGGCGTATGCTGCCGGTTTGCGGTCAACCGTGGAAGTGTATACCAGTGAGATGGAAACCATTCATCCGATTGTGCCGAATGCCCTGTTACAGAAGGCAGACGGCTGGATGGCAAGGATCAATCATGAGGAATTGTTCTGCTATGCATACCATCTGGAACAGGGCTTGCAGCAAAAAGGAATTGACGTTTTCAGCAAGCCGAAGTACCTCAACCAAAAGGTGTGAAATGGGCATTTGTAAGGGGTTTCTCAATTGACATTAACCGATAATGTCGTATAATTAAGAAGTGTCAAAGGGAGGATTTCTATAAAATGACAGTAAAAGTTGCGATTAATGGATTTGGACGTATTGGACGTCTTGCATTCAGACAAATGTACGAAGCTGAAGGTTATGATGTTGTTGCAATCAACGACCTGACAAAGCCTGATATGTTGGCTCACTTGTTGAAGTATGACTCAACACAAGGTAAGTATAACCACACAGTTACCGCTACAGAAGATTCTATCATCGTTGATGGAAACGAAATTAAGATTTACAAGGAACCGGATGCTAACAACTGCCCATGGGGTGCTTTGGACGTTGACGTAGTTTTGGAATGTACAGGTTTCTATACATCTAAGGCTAAGGCAATGGCTCACATCAATGCCGGCGCTAAGAAGGTTGTTATCTCTGCTCCTGCAGGAAACGATTTACCTACAATCGTTTTCAACGTTAACCATGAAACATTGACAGCTGAAGACAATGTAATCTCTGCTGCTTCTTGTACAACAAACTGCCTGGCACCTATGGCTAAGGCATTGAACGATTATGCTCCGATTCAATCCGGTATCATGACAACCGTTCACGCTTACACAGGTGACCAGATGATCTTGGACGGCCCGCAACGTAAGGGTGACAAGAGACGTGCACGTGCCGGTGCTTGCAACATCGTTCCTAACTCAACAGGTGCTGCAAAGGCTATCGGTCTGGTAATTCCTGAATTGAACGGCAAGTTGATCGGTTCTGCTCAACGTGTTCCGACTCCTACAGGTTCTACAACGATTTTGGTTGCTGTAGTTAAGGGTACAGACGTTACTAAGGAAGGCATCAACGCTGCTATGAAGGCTGCTGCTAACGATTCTTATGCATACAATGAAGATGAAATCGTATCCAGCGATATCGTTGGTGAAACACACGGTTCTATCTTTGATGCTACACAGACAATGGTTGCTAAGATTGACGATGAAACATTCCAGGTACAAGTTGTATCTTGGTATGACAACGAAAACTCTTACACAAGCCAGATGGTTCGTACAATCAAGTACTTCGCAGAAATCTAATAGCTTGACGAAAGACAATCCGAAAGGGTTGTCTTTTTTTTGTGACAGATGATATTTTTATAACCTGAAACAGATCGCGTAGACGGTAAGGGCATATACCAGACTTGCTAACGTTCCTAACAGGTATTTATGTTTGAAATCGCCGACGTTGCTTTTGATATCTTCGGCTCTTGCCCAGGTTTTTACCGTGATGATGAGTGCAATGGCAGAGAGATTGGAGAATCCTGCCATGATGAGGGAAAGAAGTCTTTCCATAACCCCGATCATGGAGCCGACATCAAAGAATCCGGAGGGTTCTTCGGATAAAAATACATCCGTGAACAGATACCGGATGAAAACGGAACCTGGCATTCCCATCAGTAAAACGGCAAGTATCGTCTTCATAATAAAAATGTGATGGGTGAAAAAACTGCATGGAGAAATCCTCCGGCTGACAAACAGAATGGCAAGAATACGAGCAGTCTGACAAAACAGAAACAGGATGGTTTTCTTTTGCTTACCGTTTGTATGGATTGAAAGCTTGTCCGTAAGAACATGGATGCTTGCCAGAATCGCATAAACTTGGATGCAGATTTCCAGCGGTGTATAAAACAAAATGGGAATGAACGCAACAAGATAACGAAACGTGCGAAAGAAAACAAGCTTACGGGTATTGTGCGCAAAGCTTGTTTCAGATGGTTGCAGATAAAAGTCTCCCACAAGATGCAAAGCGGTCATAAACGTGAAATTTACCATAAGGGCTCTCCTAACATTTTATATATGGCTTTGTCTGTGGCTCTGCTTTCTTTGATCATTCCTGTGTGAATATGTTTGTCGATGTTTTGCCGGGTCGTATCCAGTATCTGTGAAAGTACGGTACTCATACCATGTGCCCAGAATTCATCAACGGGAGAACGGATAGCGATGCTTCTTTCCTTTTCGGATGGATGAAGGGAAAACGGAATCCGGTCCGCCTGAAACGGTATTTTACATCCGGAGAATGCATTCGGATTGCTGCCTTTGACAAATGCCTCTGTATTATAAGTAGTCAGGAAACTGTAAAATTCCTTTTCTTCCGGTGTATCAGATAACGGGAAAATCAAATCGGACAACAATTCAATGGTGTTAGCCATTGCCCGTTGTTCGGATTTCATGCGCATACTTGCGGAACACATGGCATTGATGATGGTATCATATCTCGAATGTGTGCAGAAACAGATACTGTTGTTTTTGGATTTGGAAATTACCCGGATGGCATCTCTGGCAAGGTAGTATGCTTCTCCGTCGTGCGATACGGAGGACCATTCTTTTACGTCATATTTGATGGTTCCGTACCCGATGCCACAGCGGATCCGGACCGGATAAAGAAGAAACTGCAGTTTCCGGATGTATGCGAATGCAGAGGGAAGGTTCAGAAACAGTCCCTGAAACTCATCCCCGGCACCGGCAACGATATCTTTTTTGAGTTCGGAAGCATACATACGGTTCAGATACGTAATACATTTGTTCACGAAATCGTGCAATTCATAACTGTTGCGGTATGTTCTGGAATCGATGATGTCAAACATCATGGCGGCAAATTTCATCAGAGGTTCCTCCTTGTCAATACTACTATATACGACGGAAAAATAAAACGCAACCAAATATGGTTGCATATAGAATAAGCAACCAAATCCGGTTGCTTATTTAAACTGTGCGGAAATAATCAGTTTGTGTGAGTATTTCCCGGCTGAAACACGATTGCTTTTCGTAAACAGAGGAAACTGTACTACAATATTTTATGAAGAGTACGGAGGTATGGGTATGAGAAAATATGATGTGTCGCTTGTAAACGCAATCCGTTCAAAACAGTACGTAAAAACTATTGACGGACTGGATGTGACAATGAAGCCGGTTCCGGATGATGACAGAGAAAATGTTCTGGATCCGCGGATTCTGGAAATCGTCATCAATAAGAAAAAAATGTTTGCGGAAAAGGCGAAGACAAAGGGTGGCATTTCCAAGGAACGGTATCGTCCGGATAAGGTTACGTACGATCTGACCACCAAAGAAATCGATATTGACGAACGGTTGATTCCGGTTCGTAACCATATGATTGATATTTTCATTCATCGGCCTGCGGATGCAAAGGGGAAATTACCGGTACTGGTGTATCTGCATGGCGGCGGATGGACGGCAGGAGACCACAAATTATACAGCAGGCAGCTGGATCTGGTCAGTGAACTGGCAAATTGTGTCTGTGTGTTTCCGGAATACCGCTTGTCTCCGGAATGTCCGTATCCGGGACCGGTGAACGATTGTTACGGTACGGTGGAATGGGTGGCTGCCCATGCGGAGGAACTGGAAATTGATACAGAAAAACTGATGGTTGCCGGTGACAGTGCGGGCGGACAACTGAGTACGGCTTGTGTGTATCGGGATGAAAAAGGACTTATTAAGCGTTGTTTTCTGATTTATCCGGCAGTGGATCTGGCACATCCGGATGACAGTCCGTATTACAGGTGGTCATACGATGCATATCCGATTATTCCCGAACAGGAAGAGTATATGAAAAGCCGGGTGGAACGGATTCGAAAGGGTACGGACGGGAATGCCGAGACGAGTCTTTACGTTCAGGGAAGAGTATCGATGAAAAATCCGGAAGTGTCTGTGATGTGGGCGCATGATGAAGTGATCAAGCGGTTTCCGCAAACTACGGTAGTGTCTGCGGAATATGATTTTTTGCGCATACAGGATGAGGCATTTGCGAAACGGTTGCATACTGTCGGCGTGAAGGTGAATACCATCCGGTATCTGGGATGTGACCACGGTTTTCTGGACTTATTGGGAACGACCGTACAGGCGGAAGAATTGTGTATGGAACTGGCAGAAGCCATCAGGGGGATGTAACTATGTTGGAAAAAAGAGTATTTGTCCGTTGTGAAGATCATGATGTGCCGATGGTCGTTGCGTACCCGGATGATCTGAGTAAGCCGGTACCTTGCATGCTGCTGTTGCACGGGTATATGGCTTACAAGGAAGGCGATGGGTATCTGTTTCGGAAAACGGCGGAAGAGTTAGCGAAAAACGGCATTGCGACAGCCCGGATTGATTTTGTGAGTATGGGAGAAAACCGGTATTCCCGGAAGAATTACGGGATGGTGACAATGCTGAAGGAAGTGAAAGTTTCCTTTGCGTATCTGTGTGAGGATGAAAAGATTGATTCTTCCCGTATCGGCATATTAGGACACAGTTTAGGCGGACGGGTGACCTGGTTATCGGCATCTTTGCCGAGCAAGTGTCTGGTTGCGTTCAACGGTGCGGTAAATGTACGGGATAAAAATATGATGAAACAGCCGGCTTCCTTTACGTCAGTGGAAGGGACGGAATATACGCTGGTCAATACGAGTGACGGAAGAACGGAACTGCTGTTTCCGAGATTCTATGAAGAAATGGCATCCTGTACCAACGAAGATATTTATTCCTACACCAATCCGGTCCTGGTATGTGTCGGGGCAAACGATCCGACCTTACCGCCGCAGGTCAGTTATTCCTTTGTGGAAGAGTGCGGTATGGAAAATGTGGAAATGTTAGTCATCGACAATGCCAATCATACGTTCAATGCGAAAACCGGGGATTATACGAAAGTGTATGAACTGCTATCGAAACTGAATCCGTGGCTGGATGAACACCTGAAACAATAAGTTTTGTGTTTCAATGGTTTTTAAGACCGTGTGCGCAGGTAATTATTCGGTGCACAACAACCAGTCGGATATGTTGAGAACGTGGCGCATATCGGCTGAAAATGCGTTATAAATATAAAAGGTTCTGCGTGAGGCAGAACCTTTCTTGTGATTACAGTTTGTGGAATACCGGTTTCCTTTTTTCAAACGTGCAGTATTCGGTGAAGCCGAGTTCTTTCAGGATGCGTATGGCATCGGTAAAGTGTTCTCCGACTTGTGTCGTTTTGTGGGCATCGGAACCGATGGTAATAATGGTACCGCCTAATTCCTTGTATAGTTTCAAGATATTTCCGGACGGATGGGTATCGGATAAACCGTAACGCCAGCTGGACGTGTTGAACTCGATGCCTTTTCCTTTCGCAATGACGGTTTTCAGAATTTCCGTGATAAGATCTTTTACCTTTTCAAACGGGTAGACGCCTTCGTTATCGTAACGGACAATCAGATCCATATGTGCCAGTACGGAGAAATCATCGTAAGTCTGCACGAGTTTCAGCAGTTCTTCGTAATACATACGGTTGTATTCATCCTGTGTGCGGTTCTTCTGGAAATCCTGTGTCCAGAGTTCCTTGTTGCCGATCTGGTGAATGGACAGCAGGATGAAGTCCAATTGGTCTTCGTATTTGTGAAACAGCTTGTTGAAGTCGTCAATGGTCGATGTCTGTATACCGAATTCCAGACCTTGCTTGATGGTAATTGAATTGCCGTAGAGTTGTTTCATCCGCTGCAATTCTTTGAAATAGTTCGGATAGTGGCAGTTGGTATTGGGTACCATAATCGTTTCGTTGATTATCCGGTAACGGATTTCCTGTCCTTCGTCCCAGTCGAATTTAATGCCGTAATCTACGTGTTCACAGAAACAGATTTCATCCAGGCCTAAAGATATCGCCTGCCTGATCTGATCTTCCATCGGTTGATCGCAGTCTTCGGAAAAATTGCTGTGGACGTGGTAATCGGCCATCCATGGTTTTGTCATAGGCATTCCTCACTTTACGAGTAGTATTATACCGCAAACAAAAGATATTATGTTTCCGGTTTGCACAAAAAAAAGAAGGTTGATCAAACCTTCTTTTCGTATGTAATTGCAGATTGTAAATTAAGCTTTCTTTGCGGTTGCTTTCAGGATTACCTTTGCAGCTACGAAAGAAACAACGGTTGTAATAGCAGCACAGATAGCAGCTAACAACATGTAATGAGCATCACCGTTTGTGTCAACGAAGAATACCAGAGTTAACCAACCAGGGCATCCGCCGGAAACGAATGTTCTCATCTTGAAGATACCGTAGAATAAACCTCCGCATAAAGCACCGATAGCGGTACCAACCAATGCAACAGGTCTTGTCAATAATGCGCCGTAGAATGCAGGTTCGGTTACACCACACAATGCGGTAACACCGAAGGATGTCAACATACCCTTACGAGCAACGTCGTCCTTGATTTCGGTAGCAACTGCGATAGCAGAACCACCAACTGCGATATTGGAAACGAATCCCATACCGGAAGTAACGGAGTTGTAACCCAATGTAGCCAACAATTCCAGACCGATAGGAGACAAGCCCTTATCCAGACCGATCATAACCATGTATGGATATACCATAGCCAGTAACGGCTGAGCGATTACGTTAGCTTTTTCTGTTAAGAACATAGCTGCCGTAGCGATAGCGTTGGAGCAGATTTGTCCGATAGGACCGATAACGATCAATTCAACAGGAGCAACCACGATCATTGTCAGAATAGGAACAACGAAGAATGACAATGCTTCCGGAACAACTCTGTTGAAGAACTTGTAGATAGGAGCCATGAACAAGCAGCCTAACAATACAGGTAATACGGTGGAACCGTAAGAAGATTGAACAACGGTAATACCGAAGATATCGGTAACGTTTGGCAGATAAGAAGACAGCAGCAAGCCACCTAACATACCACCAAGGATTGGCTTGATACGCAATTGTTCAGCTGTCTGCCAACCAACGTAGATAGGCAGGAAGTTGAAACCTGCATTAAAGATAGCCAATGCAGCCCAATATGTACCACCGGAGAACTGAACACCGAAGTAGTTCTGTAACAGGTTACGGAATGCCAGAATCATACCACCGACGATCATGGCAGGAACAACCGGCATCATGATCGGTGTCATGAATGCACCGAACTTGTTAACGTAGTACAATACGTCTTTCTTTACTTCTTCGTCATCGTCAACAGGATCGTTAGCACCTGCAGGAGCAGCGCCGCCTTCCTTCCAGCCGGATACATCCAGGAATTCATAGTATGCATCACGTACGTTTGGTCCGATGATGATCTGATATTGCTTGTTACCTGGCTTCGGAACTAATCCGGCAGAACCAGGAAGATTTTTCAAAGCCTCTTCATCAACCTTGCTCTTGGAAGCATAGTTGATACGCAATCTTGTTGCACAGTTTGTAACGAATGTGATGTTTTCCAGACCACCCATTGCAACAAGGGCTTTTTCGCATAGTTCTTTATACTTTCCCATAAAATTTCCCCTCCGTTTACATTATGGTAATTGTGTACCGGTTCAGGCAGTTATCCGGTTGATCAGTCCTTATAACTTTAGTGAACAAGTAATATTTCTAAAAGTCGTCTGACTTTCTAGAACAGATTAAAATGTATACAGTTCGGATTCCGGTGTCACTTCGCCGTAGGAAGTTAATACGTTAACCGGATTTCCCTCCGAATTTGTCCAGATAACCGGAGTAACCGTATCAAGACCCTTTTTGGTAATCATCTTGAAATCGACTTCGCCGATCTTCTGTCCGTGATGTACGGTGTCACCTTGTTTTACGAAAATGGTAAACGGTGCACCTTGTAAATTTACGGTGTCAATACCGATATGCATCAGAAGTTCTTTTCCTTCCGGTGTCTTGAAACCAATCGCATGACCTGTCTTGAACAATAAGCAGACTTCTCCGTCTACCGGTGCGAACAAATCGGTCTTCTTTGCGAACAGACCGGTCTTGAAATCCGGATAGATTGCTACACCGTCACCCAGTAACTTCTGGGAGAACATATCGTCTTTGACTTCTTCCAACCTGATGGCTTTGCCTTCAAACGGACTGTAAATAACTTCTGGCATTTTTGTTTCCTCATTTCTTTCTAAGTAAGCGCTTTCGCTGATAGGTTAAACTACATTATACGGTTACTTGCCTAGCATTGTCTACTTGTTATGTGAAAGTTGTTACCGAAATACAAATTCATTGTACATGATATGCTGCGAAATAAAGTTTCAAACGATTAGTCGCGGATAACCATGTCGTGTTTCGCTGCCAGAATAGCATTCATGAGTTTTTCCGTGTGTTTG
>JABUSI010000320.1 GCA_021442745.1 Erysipelotrichaceae bacterium
AAGCCGGGAGAAGTATCTTTTGCGTTTACTGGTATTCGGGGGATTGATGGAGATTGTCTTGCAGATGGTGGAACCGGGTGCGAGTGCCAATATTTTCCTGACCCTGGCAAGCGGATTTGCGCTTTTGTGGTGTATGGAAGGAAAACAGCCGTTGTGTCTGGCGATTGCGATACTGGGATTGATTCTGAAGGTGGATTACGGCTGGTACGGTATTGTGATGATTCCGGTTATGTATTACTGCAAGGACCGGTTATGGATTCTGTCGGGACTGTTGCCGGTATTGACTCATGCGTACATTAAGACGTCATGGTGTGCGGATACCCAGTATTACAGTGTTGTTGCGGTTTTGATTCTGATGCTGTATAACGGGAAAAAGGGATATTCGTCAAAGTTTATGAAATGGTTTTTCTATGCCTATTATCCGGTTCATGTGGCGATACTGGCATCGATATCCATGTTTTAGGAGGAGTATGTATGATACATGTTGTGTTGTATGAACCGGAAATTCCGCAGAATACGGGGAATATTATGCGTACCTGTGTGGCAACGGGGAGTATGCTGCATCTGATTGAACCGATGGGGTTTTCCGTGGATGAGAAACATCTGCGCAGAGCGGGACTGGATTACCGGAAGGATCTGGTAATGGAAGTGCATCCGAACTGGGAAGATTTCACGTCAAAATATCCGGCAGACTATTTCTTTATTTCCCGTTACGGGAAGAAATCACCGGATTTGTTTGAGTTTGCGGAAGTGGAAGGAGATATTTTCGTGGTATTCGGGAAGGAAAGTACCGGAATTCCGAGACATATTATGATTGACCATCAGGAGCATCAGATCCGTCTTCCGATGGTAAAAACGGCACGTTCGCTGAATCTTTCCAATTGCGTGGCCATTATTGTGTATGAAATATTGCGTCAGCTGGGATATCCGGGATTAAGCCGGACCGAATATCTGAAGGGCGAAGATTGGGTAGGTAACGAATGAAAAAGGCAGCGTATTATACGGAACTGGTGTTGTTTGTGATGTTTGCGGTATTCAATCTTGTTCTGGGATATCAGATGATGCGCGTTTCTTCGGTTGACGGTTTGTATGCGTTAACGGACAATGCCTTGATCAAGGGAGGCTTGTTCGGACGGTTTGTGACGTGTTTTCTGGATGAAGGGTTCGGAACGCTGGGATGGCTGAAAGTGGCCTTGCATATGTGGGATTTACCGCATGTATTATTGTTACTGGTGCATATTTACAACGTATGGCAGGAAGAAACGGTACAGGTGAAACAGTTGCGATGGATGATGGGAATCAGTATGGTCTGCATCCTTCTTCTGGGTGGTATGGTTTTGTACGTATACCGGTTACAGAACATTACCCTGGCGTTTCTGCTTTTAAGAATCAGCGGAGTGATCTGGATGATGGTGCAGTGTTTCTTTGTGCTGTTTCTCTTTATCTGTGTCATCTATTCTCTGGTTGCCGAGCAATAGATATACCGCTTGTGAAAAATCATGCTATAATACATCAAAAGAGAGGTGAGAAGATGATTGAAAACATGAACGATATGATATCCTTAGGCGTTCTTGGCGTCATAATCTTCTATATTGCCGGAATATTAATCAAGTCCATTCGCTATCAGCGTCTGGCAAAACATATTCGTGAAGAACAGAAATATTACAGAAATTGGAATGAATAGGAGGAAATATAATGTTCACAAAAGGTATTTTTTCAGATAATGCGCCTAAAGCCATCGGTCCGTATTCACCGGCTGTTCAACTGGGAGATTTCGTATACGTATCCGGTCAGATTCCGGTAGACCCGAAAACCAATCAGCTGGCAGGGGATGACATCGTAACACAGACCAAACAGTCTCTGGATAATATGTGTGCGGTATTGGCGGAAATGGGTCTGGAAACCAGACATGTAGTCAAGACAACCGTATTTATGACGGATCTGGAAATGTTCAACCAGATGAATGAAGTATATGCAACATATTTCAAAGAGCCGTATCCGGCAAGAAGCTGCGTACAGGTTGTAAAACTGCCGAAGGGTTCGTTAGTGGAAATCGAATGTCTGGCTATCGATACCTTGCGGTATGAAATGCAGTATGCGCAATCATCCTGCAACGGATGCTGCGGTTCGGATGATGACTGCGGTTGTGACGGTACGTGCTGCGGATAACAGAATACAACGGAGAAAATGAAAAGCCATGCGTGAGCATGACTTTTTTAGTTACCGGATGATATCCAGACATTTATGCGGTTCGTTGGCAAATAAGGATGTAACTTGGATGACGTCTTGCAATCCTTCTTCTTTCAGCATGTCTTTGAGTACCCGCATTAAGATACCGGAATCGTGAATCAGACAACAGGTATCCAGTGTTTCCTGTAAATCGGTGCGGCTTTCAAAGGAACCGTACCAGTCTCCGCCGCAGGTATAATCGACACCGCAGCTTGGGGAACCGTCGATACCGACAACACCTAATACTTCAAACATTTCCGGATGTGCGAGGTATTCTTTCATCTGGTCGATGATCGGTTGCAGGATAGTCCGGCAGTGATTGCGGAAGAAGACGTTATCGAATTGCGGGGCAATGTGACCCCAGCGTTTCGGTCCGTACAGGGTGAATTCGGGACAAGGAAGCTGAATCAGCTGTACTTCGTAATCGATGACTTTGCGCATGAATTGTTTGCGTAAGTCTTCTTCGGCATCGATGTCTTTTTGATTGTATAAAACGACTTTACTGGCTGTATTCAGGATACAGTGGGATACAAATAATACTTTTTTCATGATGATTCTCCTGTTTTTCTATATCATATCACACTGACAAATGATTCGGGGAATTTGTGTCGGGATTTGAATTGTGGGAAACTGTGTGATAAAATAATATTTATCAAAATGTGAATCTACGTCTGTTGCCGGGAGGGCAGTCTGCAATCACAATAATAAAATAGGAGAGAAAAAAATATGGCAAAAAAGTATTCGATTAAAGAAGATTTTTCAATGATGGCAATTTTGATGATTCCGGTCGGTGTAGCCGTTAACGTAGTCGGCGGACAATTGGCAAGTTTATTGCACCTGCCGATGTATCTGGATACGATCGGTACCATCTTTACCGCAATTATCGCGGGACCATGGGTTGGCGCTGTTACCGGTATGCTGACAAACATCGTTACGGGTATTCTGAACCCTGTAAACTTCTGGTTCATTTACGTTAACGTTATCGCTGGATTGGTTACCGGTTTCTTGGCAAGAGCAGGCTGGTTCGCTGTCTGGTGGAAGGGCTTGATCGCTACGATCATCATGGCGTTGGTTTCTACCGTTGCTTCCGCTCCGGCTGTTGTTTACGTATTCGGTGGTGTTACCGGTTCCGGTACGTCTTTGCTGACGGCTGTATTGATGGCTTCCGGCCAGAGTATCTGGGCTTCCGTATTGTCAGTGGAAATTATCTGGACAACACTGGACAGAATCATTTCCTGGTTGGTTTCCCTGGGTGTTATGGCTTGTATTCCGGACAGAACATTGGTTAAGTTCTCTTTGGGCGAATTGTATACGAAAAAACACTAAAACAATAATGGATTTTCAACAAAAGAGTGCCTCCCGGCCTCTTTTCTTCAACTTTAGTAAAGGAAATGTAATGTATGGATAAATCGTACCTTGAACTTGTACAGGTTCAGAAGAAAAACAAAATAGAAGGATTGTATCCGACAACAAAACTATGGATTTTACTGTTCTTTGTGATCTGGATTTTTATCCTTTCTACCATTAAATTCACAAGTATTCAGTTACCTTTGCTGAATCTTGTGTGGATCCCTGTGTTGTTGTTTATGTTTTATATCAGCGGGGATTTTGTGAAGTGCATCAAAGCATGTCGCGTGATTTTGACGATTGCAGCTATTATTTTCCTGGCGCAGGCGTTTATTATTCCGGGTGACCGGGAAGTGTTCCGTCTGGCGTTTCTGAAGGTTTCCGACAGCGGCCTGAAAAAGGGCTTTGAATTGTCCACAATGGTTTTGTCCATTGCGGGTGCGTTTGTCTGGGTATTCCAGACGACGGACAATAAGGAAATCGGTCAGGCTCTGGAAGAAAGTGGTGTTAATTATACAGTTTCTTATATTTTCGTCTCTACTCTGAACATGATTAACGTGTTGAGTAAGAATTCCCAGACCATTATGAATGCACAGCGGGCAAGAGGCGTGGAAACGCAGGGAAATATGATTGTCAGAGCGAAGGCGTTCGTACCGTCGTTCATTCCGCTGGTATTGAGTGCGATTACCGGTGCGGAAGAACGGGTATTGACACTGGAATCCAGAGGGTTTGCGGTGAAATGTCAGAAAACCAGAGTTTTGAAATTACAGAAGAGCGGTTTGGAAAAACCGGCTATGATTGTATGCGTGATCATTACTGTGCTGTTGATTGCCGGGAGGGTTGTATTATGGATGTAATCATGGAATGTAAAAATGTAAATTACCAGTATCCGCTGACCGATACCAAGCAGATTGAAAACCTGAATCTTACGATTGAACGGGGTAAAGTGTATGGTGTCGTCGGGGAAAACGGATCCGGGAAAACGACGTTGTGTGCGGTATTGCGGGGTTTTGCGCCGAGTTTTTATAAGGGGGAATTAACCGGGGAAGTCTTGTATGACGGTAAGCCGCTGGCAGAATACGGTGATGAGATTGCGACGAAAATCGGATTTGTGTTCCAGAATCCGTTTACGCAGATTTCCGGAGTCAAGGACACGGTTTTTGAAGAAATCGCGTATGGTCTGGAAAATTTCGGTGTGCCGGTGGAAGAAATCGAGCAGAGAGTTATCAACGTAATGAAGATGACAAACGTGGAATCTCTGGCATTGAAAAATCCGTTTCTGATTTCCGGAGGACAGATGCAAAGAGTGGCACTGGCTTCCGTTATCGTGCTGGAACCGGATGTCATGATCATTGATGAACCGACGTCCCAGCTGGACCCGGATGGAACGGAGAGCGTCTTTGAGATCATCAAGGCGATGAAGGAAAAGAAGAAAACCATCATTCTGGTGGAACATAAGATTGATTTGATTGCCGAATATGCGGATGAAGTCATCGTGATGAAGGATGCCAAAGTCATTGCATGCGGTCCGACCAAGGAAATACTGGCAAAGACCGAACTGATGCAGCAGGGTGTGAATGTACCGCAGGCAGCGATTTTAGGGCAGAAATTAAAAGAAAAAGGCTTGGATATCGAATACATTCCGGTAACCGAACAGGATGCGGTGAAGGTATTCGAAAACGCCGGAAAGGCAGGTAAATAAGTATGGCTGATATCATTCTGAACCATGTAACGTTTACGTACCCGAACGGCTATACGGCTGTGGAAAACATTAATATTGAAATCAAGAGCGGTGAAAACGTGGCGATTGTCGGTCAGAACGGTGCCGGAAAAACGACAACCGTCAAAATGATGAACAATCTGGAAAAGCCGACGATGGGAGACGTATACGTCGGAGATAAAAACACGAAGGATTTTACCACGGCACAGATTTCCCGGATTGTCGGATATGTATTCCAGAATCCGGACGATCAGATTTTCCATTCGACGGTGGAACAGGAAGTCCGGTTCGGACCGAAGTCCATGAAACTTCCGAAAGAGAAGGAAGACGCGCTGGTGGAAAAGGCACTGGAAATGACCGGAATGGTGAAGTATCGGGAAGAGAATCCGCTGAATTTGCCGCTTTCCATGCGGAAATTTATTACCATTGCGGCAATTATTGCGATGGATACGGAAGTACTGATCTTTGACGAACCGACGGCAGGACAGGATATTTACGGCAATGAAATGCTGGCAAAGATTCTGAAGGATCTGCACGAAGAAGGCAAGACGGTAATCACCATTTCCCATGATATGGAGTTTGTGGCGAATAACTTTGAGAGGGTTATCGTGATGGCAACCAAGCATGTGGTCAAAGAAGGTACACCGAGAGACATTTTCTGGGATTTTGAATCGCTGGAAATCGCAAAACTGAAACAACCGTACGTCAGTCGGATCTGTCATTCCCTGGGTATTGAGGGTAACGTGATTACGATGGAAGAAGCGGTGGAAGCATTGAGTAAGAAATACGGACTGAAATCATAAAGCCCGGGATAGGTACAGGAGAAAGAACATGGCTATTCAAAGTAAAGAAGTTTTAAACGAAAAAGGACAGCAGTATCATATCTGCTGTAAAAAAGGAGAAGTCGGAAAGTACGTACTGTTGCCGGGAGATCCGTTTCGGACGGATAAAATTGCGCAGTATTTCGATAATCCTAAATTAGTGGCTCACAACCGGGAACACAAAACATGGACCGGTTATCTGAACGGGGAAATGGTATCCGTTACCTCTACCGGTATGGGTGGTCCTTCGGCAGCGATTGCGGTGGAAGAACTCATTCACTGCGGTGCGGAAGTATTCATCCGGGTAGGAACCTGCGGTCGGATTTGTCCGGAAAGCTATGATGAAAAATGGGACGGCTGTATCGTAACCGGTGCTATCCGGGACGAAGGAACGACCGTTCATTACATTCCGATTGAATATCCGGCTATTGCGGATAACGATATTGTGAATGCACTGGAAGCGGCAACCAAAAAGTTAGGGTATCCGTTTGCGAAAGGCATTGCCCAGTCCAAGGATTCCTTCTACGGACAGCACGATCCGGATTCTCATCCGGATGCGGCAAGATTGCATGCACGTTGGGAAGCATGGGAAAAGGCCGGTGTCATGGCCAGTGAAATGGAATGTTCCACGGTCTTTGTGGTATCACAGATCCGCGGTTGCAAGGCCGGTGCGATTATGGCATACGGTTCGATGAACGATCACACCATCGAAATTGCCTGTGAAGCCATCAAAATGCTGATTGAACAAGATAAAGAAGGAAAATAGAATGAATTTCTATCAGGAAAAATGTGAGCCGGTTTTACGGAAAGCCGCGAAGATGATTGAAGAAACACCTCATATGCAGGATATTGTCAAAGGGGTTGTCCCTGAAGAAAAAATGCAGTTTCAGATCAAGCAGAATTACAATTATCTGATGGATTACTGCCGTTGCTGGGCTGTGGGCTTTTCCAAGTGCAAGTCTTACGAAGAAATGATGATGTTTTATCCGATTGTCAAAAGTACGATGGAATCCACGATTATGACCAACCGGACGTATTGGGCAGAGCAGTTGCATATGAGTACGGAAGAAATGGACAGTATCATTGAAGCACCGGGGAAACGTTCCTATACGGCATTCCAGTTAATGTGTGCGGAACAGGGAGATCTGGCTGAAACGATGATGGCACTGTTTCCATGCAACATCATGTACCGGTATTTCGGAGAAGATCTTTTGGGGCAATGCAAACTTCCGACGGATAATATGTTTTATCAGTGGCTGTATTTTTATACCACGGAGGAATATGTTGCGAAATGTGAGAATGAAATTGCGATTGTGAATACGTTATGCGCAAACAAGACCGAGAAGGAACAGGCAAAACTGCTGGAAATTCTGGCGACAAGCTGCAACTATGAAATCCTGCAGTGGCAGCATCTCTATTACGAAATGGAAACCTGGCCGCTGGATGACATTTTCCCTGCGAAATTCACGACCTGTAAGGATTGATATATGGATAAAAGAAAAATAATCATTGATACCGATTGCGGGTCCGATGATGCGATGGCGATGGCGATGGCATTGAACGATCCGGATTATGAAATACTGATGTTTACGACCGTTGCCGGAAACGTCAGCCGGAAGCAGGCAACGGCGAATACGCTGACAACCATCAAGGTAGCGGGCTCCTGTTGTCCGCCGGTGTATGAAGGATGCAGTGAAATGCTGCTTCGTAACTGGGTCGGTGCAGCGGAAACCCATGGCAATGACGGTATGGGGGATATTGGTTTAGTAGACTATGCCTTACAGCCGGCAAAAGGGCATGCGGTTTTGAAAATGCTGGAAGCCATTGAACAGAATGAACCGAAAACCATTGATATCATTGCGTTGGGACCATTGACGAATCTGGCGCTGGCAATCCGCCTGGCTCCGGAAACGATGAAAAACGTCCGCCGGCTGGTAGTCATGGGTACGGCCGGACTGGGTGTCGGCAACGTATCGCCGGTAGCGGAGTTTAATATCTGGCAGGATGCGGAAGCAGCGAAAATCGTTACGGATTTCGGCTTTGACGAACTGGTTTATGTCGGCTGGGATGCGTGTCTGGATGAAGCGATGCTGAATGAACAGGAAATCGAAGAAATCCGCAGTTCCGGAGAACTGGGTCGGTATTGTATCGATTCGAACCGGGTTCTGATGGAAATGAACCGTGACCGTTTCGGTGTTCCGTGTCTGGATATGGCGGATCCGGCAGCGATGGCGGCGGCTTTGTATCCGGAATGCATCGAAGCGTGTGATAAATATTATTGTCAGGTGGATGTTTCAGGCGGACCGAGTTACGGCGGGGTTCTGGTCGATTATTATCATTTCTCCGGGCAGAAGGAAAATGCCTGGATCTGTTCGAAACTGAACCCGCAGAAGTATAAAGAATACATATTCAGAACATTACACGTACGATAGAAAGGAAAACGTATGAAACAATTGAAAGTGAACCTGATCAAAGGACCGGCTGAATGCAACGATCCGCATATTCCGGCATTTTCCGAAGAATATCTGGAGAATATTTCCAGGGAAATCGGTTTTGACGTTGTGAACTGTCCGGTGGAAGAAGTGGCAGAACAAGGACTTTCCGTCTATTTTGTAGGTAGCGGCGGAGCCGAAATGAGTTTTCAGGCAACGTATCAGAAGTTAAAGGAACCATACATTTTAATTGCCCATCAGTACTACAATTCCTTTGCGGCAGCGATGGAAATCATGGGATTCTTACAGGAACATAACCTGAGAGGGGAAATCGTCTGGGGTGATTTCAAGGAAATTGCGGAAAATCTGAAAATCAAAATGGCGGTTGCGGAAACGAAAAAGAAGTTGAGTCACAGTCGTCTGGGTTGTTTCGGTGCACCGGGCGGATTGATTGCTTCCGATGTGGATTTTGAAACGTTTAAGCGGAAAACGGGATGTGAAATCGTACTGTATCCGCTGGATGAACTGGTGGAAGAGTGCAAAAAGGGCGGATATCCGGAAAACAAGTGGACAAAACAGCTGAAAGAACGCGGTTATGTGAATGACAGAGCCAGCGACGCGAAGAAACTGTACGTCGGCAAGCGGTTTACGGAAGAAATGGATAAGGCACTGAATATTTACGGTGCATTAAAGAGATTGATTGAGAAATACCATCTGGATGGTGTGACGGTACGGTGCTTTGACTTGCTGGGCTTGTTGCATACTACCGGTTGTATGGCTCTGGCCATTCTGAATGCGGAAGGTATTCCGGCAGCCTGTGAAGGCGATCAGAAGACATTGGTCAGCATGTATGTACTGGCAACGCTGACGGGACAGTCTTCCTTTATGGTGAATCCGTCGGGATTGGACCCGCGTAACAATGAAATCATTTTCTCTCATTGTACGTTGCCGATGGATATGCCGGATTCCTATGAACTGGCTACACACTTTGAAAGCGGCATCGGTATTGCGCTGACGTCCGATTTCAAACCGCAGGAAATGACGATTTTCAAGACCAACGGTGACTTGTCCAAGTATTATGCGGGAAAAGCACAGCTGGTGGAATCCATGCATCGTAATGACCTGTGTCGTTCCCAGATGAAGTTACGGTTGCTGGAAGGTACGGATTATTATCTGAAAAACCCGATCAGCAATCATCATCTGATTGTCAGGGGGGACCAGACAAAACTGATCAAAGCGTTCTTTGATTCATTCCAATAAAACACGAAAGGGACATCACTGTCCCTTTTTCTGTGTCTGTGCCAGTTCAAACAATTCCCTTCGGCTGTGTATGTTGAGTCTTGTGTATAACTGGTTCCGGTAACCTTTCATGGTACCGAGCGTAATGTGCATGATGTCGGCGATTTCCTGTCCGCTGTATCCTTGCAGAATCAACCCTGCAAGGGCTTGCTGCTGCGGCGGAAGATCGGCAAACGGTTTCGGTTGTTCGGGCTGTTCTTCCGGTTTCCGGTTATGTTTTGTCCAGTGAAGGTATAAATCGGATTCAAAGGACAGATACAGGATAATCATAATGACGGAAAGACAGGCGTTGACGGATTGCATCGAGGTGTCGGCCGTAAAGAAATGGACGGCAGTGGCGATGACTTTGGAGAAGAAGGTCGCGGTGCAGGCTGTCAGAATCGTGCATTTTGACGGGTATCGCTGAAACATGAGGGTAATCAGAATCACGGTATATGTATTCAGGATAAATCCGGTACTTAATAAGAAGGCGGAAAGATATTCCAGCCAGAGGATTCCGGAACCGGTGATGGCAAGAATCAGCCCGATGGCAGAGAGTGCCAGATACAGTTTGGCAATGTGTAAAAACCGGATGGTTTTCCGGTGAACCAGAATGTACATTCCGGCCACGATACATCCTGTTAAGCAGATGATCCGGTGTGTTGCGGAAATAAAAATATAGGGTGTTGCGACGGTCGTAAAGCCGCTGATGATAAAAATAAAGGAACAGACAATGGTCAGAAGTGTTCCCGGCATACATTCCGTGTTTTCCTGAAACGATACGTTGGAAACGTTATGCGGAAAATGTATGACGGAAATGATGGTGAAGACAAACGCCAGAATGGTGTGAATCAGGGAGTACGGGACCGTACAGTAGTTTAATAAAAATGCCAGAATGTAAACGGTGACGGACGTACAGATGGTGAGTTGAATCTGCGAAGAAACCGGAAAGTATACAATCAGAGCGAAGGCGACCAACGCAAATCCCAGATAACATAACGTCGCCTGCAGATAACTCAGAAATCCTCCCGGTATTACGTAGCTTAAGAGGTTGCAGGCAAGCAGAATCACAATCTGAAAGCGAAGAATCTTAAGAAACTGCTCATGATAAAACACCAGTATCAGCGCAAACAGCAGCAAGGCGCTTAAACGGGACAGCCACATCTGAATCATGGTGACGTCGGATAACATGGTGTAGAATTCGGAATTGTAGTAAAGAACCGAACAGATCTGCCAGACAAGATAAAACACAACGAGGATTTTTCCTCTGAGTGACGGTTGTTTGCGGTTTTGTTCATTGATGCGAATGATTTCATCAAACGTATTCATGACATCCCTCCTACCCACAATGTACCATGAAAGCACAAAGGGCGCAAGCAAGTTCCATTGAAGGGGAGTTCTTTTTCCGATATAATACTGTAGAGAGGTGTTTTGAAAAATGAACGAATATATCGGAATGATACTGTTCGGTGCCGTTATAGCGGGAATCCTGGGATTTTTGTTCTGGCTGGAACGGATGCTTTCCAGACAGGAAAACAAAATGATGGGATGGATTCTGCCGGGTTTACTGATGATTTTTCTTTTGGTAACGGGAATCGGAAGTATTCCTGAGGGGGATTATTTTCCCGTATATTTCTTTGGAATTCCGATGATGATTTTATGGGCAATCTATTATTTTACAAGACATAGGAAAGGATAATACATATGATAGGATTTACGTATTCTTCCCCGACGCATATCGTGTTCGGGACAAACACGGTATCACAGGTCGGAACACTGATGAAACCGTACGCAAAGAAAGTATTGCTGCATTACGGCGGCGGTTCCGTAAAACGAAACGGTGTGTACGATACTGTGGTGACTTCCTTGAAGGAAGCCGGTATTGCTATTGTGGAACTGGGCGGTGTGGTACCGAATCCGCGGTATTCGATGGTGGAAACCGGTATCGAATTGTGTAAGAAGGAACAGCCGGATGCGATTCTGGCGGTCGGTGGCGGAAGTGTTATCGATTCTGCCAAAGCGATTGCCGGCGGGTATTATCTGGAAGGGGAAGACCTGTGGGAAGATTATTTCGTCGCACATCGTAAGGTTACGAAAGCGTTACCGCTGGGGGTTGTACTGACAATCCCGGCTGCCGGTTCGGAAACCAACAGCGGTACGGTCATTACCAATGACGTGACGCATTATAAAATGAGTATGGGTGCGAATTGTCTGATTCCGAAGTTTGCGATCATCGACCCGTCGATTCACGTATCCTTGTCAAAGTATCAGACGGCTTGCGGTTGTGCGGATATTATCGCACATCTGTTGGAACGGTATTTTACCAATACGAAGCGGGTGGATTATACGGACCGCTTGCTGGAAGCGAGCCTTCAGACGGTTATTTATAACCTGCCGCGTGTTCTGGAAAACCCGAATGACGTGGATGGCAGAGCGGAACTTGCCTGGTGCGGTACGCTGGCACACAACGGATTGTTAGGAAAAGGCAGGGAAGAAGACTGGGCGAGCCATGGCTTGCAGCACGAACTGGGAGCCATCTATGATATCAACCACGGGGAAGGATTGGCTGTGATGTTTCCGGCATGGATGAAATACGTATGGAAACAGGACCCGAAGCGGTTTGTGCAATATGCAACGCGCGTATGGGGTGTACAGATGGCAGAACATGATGAAGAAGCAATCGTAATGGAAGGCATTTACCGTACGGAACAGTTCTTCAAACGGTGCGGATTGCGTACCCGGTTATCCGAAATGGACATTGACGATACGAAGTTTGAAGAAATGGCCGAAAAGTTTGTGTTCTGCGGTAAGACCGGTAAGTTTGTAAAACTGACAAAGGAAGATGCGGTGGAAATCTACCGGCTGGCACAATAATGATAAAACCGGGGATTTACCGTCATTTCAAGGGCAGTCTGTATCGGGTAATCGGTGTGGCGAAGCATTCCGAAACCGAAGAAGAACTTGTCGTCTATCAGGCAATGTATGGAGAATACGGTTTATGGGTTCGTCCGGTATCCATGTTTGAAGAAGTGATTGACAAAGACGGGTATCACGGACCAAGATTTGTGAAAACTGAGGAATAAGAAAAGAAGAGTTCGTTTTTATTCGGACTCTTCTTTCTTCTGGCTTTTATAAGAGATTTCCAGGTAGCGGTATATGTTTACGTACCACATAACCAGGGTGGATGCGGTAAACAAAAGCGCAAATGTATACCATTGAACGGTATTGTTGTGAAAGGCAACACAGATGATAAATATGCAGTTCAGACCGTAGATGGAGATCGTTCGGTATGCGCGCGATACGGTG
>JABUSI010000307.1 GCA_021442745.1 Erysipelotrichaceae bacterium
TAAGAAAATTGCAATTGTAAATTGAACACGGACGGTGTTCGTAAGAAGGCTTTCAAGCCTTCCTGGTTACCACGCACTTCTGATGATTGATTTTGTCAAGGTTGCTTGCAAGCGTAGCGTACCTTGACTTGATCAAGCAGCAGAAGTACTTAATCTGTATATCTCATCCAGTGAACTTTCATACAGTTCCTCCGGTGTGAGGTAGTTTAAAGCTTTTCGCGGCAGTGAATTCATCTCATCTGCGAACGTGAGCACCTGATCGCTTGTGTAATTCCGGATGGATACCCCCTTGGGTATGTATCGCCGCAGGATTCGGTTGTGTCGCTCGTTCTGAGGTCGTTCCCAGGATGAGTACGGATGTGCGAAGTATACTTTCGTGTTCCCGCTTTCCAGTTCGGATAACCGTTCAAATTCTCTTCCGTTATCCGCTGTGATGGATTTGAATACGTCGTGAAAATGAGATCCGTATTCCATTTGAAGCTGCTTCATCCCGTCCATCACCGAATCAGAATTCTTACCTCGTATCTTCAACGCCACAAAGTTTGTCGTCTTCTTTTCGACAAGCGTAAGTACGACGGATTCCTTTCCGTTCCGCTTACCGACAACGGTATCAATTTCCCAATGACCGAATTCTTCTCTTTTCGCTATGTATTCCGGCCGCTTCTCGATACTGGTTCCCATCAGCCTTTTGTGCTGTCGGCATCTTATGTGACGGGAAGTATTGCGGGAAAGTGCTTCCGGAAGGTCAAATCCGGTAAGTGACAACCGTCCTTTCCACAAGGCATAGTAGAGAGTTTTGGTGCACGGAATCTTTTCGTTCGGAAACAGATTGTGCAGACGTGCATATCCGACACATGCATCAAATGACCATTTCTGATTCCGGACTTTGTCCGTTGTCCATCGGATAAACGGTGACGTCGGAAGGCAAACGGATTTCTTCCTGCATGATTTCCGGTGTTCTTCATATACCGCCTGACCACGTGCAGGCTTGTAAATCGGAGGTCTTCCCTTTACCCCGTTTTTCTTCGGGGTACCTCTTCGAAGTTCATACAGAACTGTCGACGGAGAACAGCCGACTTCTTCTGCGATGGCTCGCAGTGACCAGGATAACTTGCGTAAGACTGCTATTTTACACCGATCTTCAAATGTTAGGTGCTGTCCTCTTCCGCGAGTCGCTTTATTTGTGGTATTATCAAATTGGTCCATGTGATGCCTCCGCTAGAATTTTTGTGTGGTAACTTAATTCTAACATCAAAGAGAAATCTCATGGATTTTCTTTTTCCTTTCTGTTCAACTTGATTTTACAATTTTCCTAAAAGTAAAGATATATCCGTCCCGTCTCTTAACAGCACATGGAACCGTACAGGTTTTATTACTCTTTTGCCGGGATTGCCGTAATCAGCAATGCCGCAATCACGAATATTCCTCCGAGTATTACATTGACTGTCAGTTTCTCCGATAAAATAACGGCAGAGGCAAGTACCGTAACAACCGGTTCCAATGTGGAAACCAAAGATGCCACGGAAGGTCCCGTTTTTTCCATTCCGGCAAAAAAGGTCCAGAAGGCAATGGCCGTGGAAACCAAGGCGATCAGAATGACGGCAATTATTCCGCTTGTCTGCACAGGCGGCGTAAAGCCGGATACCAGAGTAAACACACCATATACCATGGCTGCACCTAACATAATAAACGCGGAAGACTGCATACCTTCTCCCGGTTTCACAACCCTGGAACTGATCAGAATATACGCTGCATAAAAAACGGCAGCCATCACCGATAACAGAATCCCCATGGAATCTGCATGAATCTCACCGCCGATTATGACACCGGCTCCGATAAGTGCAAGAACCAGAGAGACCACTTTGCTCACGGTTACTTTTTCATGAAACAAAACCACAGATCCGATCATTACCAGTGCCGGATACGTATACAAAAGTAAGGATACCACACCCGCTGAAGCATAGTTCAATGCGGTAAAATAACAGAACGACTGTCCTACATATCCTGCTGCCCCCAGTATCACGTAACACAGCATGTCCTTTTTTGACGGCAACGCTTTTTTCTGAATCAACATCAGAGAAAACATAAATACGGTGGCAACAAGAAACCGCAGAAACAATAAGGAATACGTGGATGTCCCCGCCTCATAAGCAATCCGGGCAAAGATCGGCAAAAACGCAAAGGAAGCGGCCGAGATTGCTACCAGAATAATTCCGGATGATAAATTTTTATCTTTCACACTAAGACGCCCCCTTTTTCTGATATTCGCAATAAATCAGGTTCATTTTCCATTTTTCAACGCTACCGGATTACCACTCATCCTCTTCGGTATCTTCACCGAAATCCGAATATTCCTTGTAAAAAGCACGGTCGTATTCTTCTCTTACAAGATCATAATACGGAGCCTTCATCATTTCCATGGCATTTGCGTATACGTCCCGATAGAAACCGGCACCGTTTTCCAGTTCTTTCTGATACCCAAGTTCCGCATGTTTCAGAAACTGATACGACACTTCAATATTCGTTGCCATCTGTCCGTCCGGCGATAATTCTCTTGCCAGTGCAAAACAAAGACTCGGATATCTCTGCAGTTCGGATTCCCATACAAGTGACTTTCTGCCTTCCCATTCATCATCAATAATATAGCTTGCCGCCATTCGGTAATAATAAACCGACAGTTCCGGGTCACGCAAACCCCATTTATCCCTGGAATACATATCGCCAAGCTTATATGCCGCATCTGCGTTTCCTCTTGCCGATGCGATCGTAAACATAGCAATGGCTTCCGATACGTTTACTTCTATGCTTCTTCCGTACAGATAACAATATCCTAAATTGTTAATGGCCTGTACGTTTCCCATCGCTGCAGCAATCCGGTAATATTCCACCGCTTTGTCATACTGTCCGTCCGTGTAATACTTTGCACCTTTGTTATTGATGTAATTGGAATCATTGCGCGTAATGGCATTAAAATCTGTTTTGGTCAGTTCTATGGACATAAGAATACCTCCGAATACAGAACATATATTTCACATTGTTCCGTATTACATATTATATCATCATAAAAACCTTTGCCACATATCAAGCAGCAAAGGTTCCCGGTTTTTACTTATTTGTTATTTTTCCATCTTGATTGACTTGTATTCATCCAGTGCAGCTTTCACATCATACTCAACAAAATCGCAATATTCAATTCTGTACTTTTGACAGCAAGACAACCGTCTCCACATGATTGGTCTGCGGAAACATATCCACCGGCTGTACCTTT
Organism: Erysipelotrichaceae bacterium; assembly: GCA_021442745.1. Taxonomy (GTDB): domain Bacteria; phylum Bacillota_I; class Bacilli_A; order Erysipelotrichales; family Erysipelotrichaceae; genus RGIG4607. Next base: position 3,269 of record JABUSI010000307.1, read on the forward strand.
CGGATCGTATACCCGTGTTCGGTTAAATACTTACAGTCCCTTGCCAGTGTTGTCGGATTACAGGAAACGTACACAATCCGTTTTCCCCCCATGGCGACCAACGCTTCCAGTGTCTGTATATCGCATCCTTTTCTTGGCGGATCGACTACCGCAACATCCGGATGATACCCGTTTTGAACAAGCTCCGTTGTCGCGTTTCTGGCATCCGCACAGATAAAGTTTATATTGTCGATGTGATTGCGGATCGCATTTTGTTTCGCATTTTCAATGGCTTCCGGTACGATTTCGATGCCGATAACCTGTTTTGCCTTTTGGGCCAGATGCAGCGAAATCGAACCGACTCCGCAATACACATCGACCGCTGTATCTTCTTTTTTCAGATCCGCAAACTCCACTGCCGTCTCATACAACAGTTCCGTACCTTTGATGTTAACCTGGAAAAAGGATTTTGCGGACAATTCAAAGGTTAAATCGTGCAGTTTTCCCATTATGGTACTCTTTCCTGCCAATACCGTCTCTTCTAATCCCAAAACAACATTGGTGTCTTTATCATTAACGTTTTCCATAACCGATTTTACAAAAGGATAGGTACGGATCAGAATCTCTGCCAGTTCTTTTGCCTGTTTGGTACCCTTTTTATACACCACCAGAACGACCATTGCCTCATCGGTATTCTCCATATCCCGGATCATAATATGACGCAATACGGAGCCCATATGAAGTCTTGTGCCTTCTTTCTGAATCGTATGCAGGATATCGTTGTCTCTTTCATTTTGCAAAAAACAATCCTGTAACGGAATGATATCATGCGAATGCAGACGATAAAAACCAAGTACAAGATTACCGTCTTTATCCGTTCCGACCGGTACCTGTACTTTGTTGCGATACCGCCACGGATATTCGATGGTTTTTACCGGACAGACTTCCACATCCATACCGGCATTCCGTAAAAATGCCTGCTTTACCACGTTATGTTTATATTGTTTCTGATATTCAAACGATGCATGCTGCAACTGACAGCCACCGCACGGACCATAACACAAACACATCGGTTGTACCCGATGTTCACTGCTCTTTGTCCGATTCAGCATCTTCGCAAATCCGTAATGGGAAAACACTTTGGTAACGACAAGTTCCCCTTCTTCTTCCGGCAGCACGTTCCGCACAAAAAGAGGAAACTCTTCGTGTTTTACAATTCCCCATCCTTCATATGTCAGATCCAGGCATGTCCCCGTAAACGTATCATTCTTCTTCATACAGTTACCATAAAAGGAGCATAACGCTCCTTTTTCCTTTCTTATTCGGCATCCGCCTGATCGTCCGGTTCGTATTCAAGCGGTTCACCCGTATCATCGGCAACAATATCTTCTTCCGTATATTCCTTATCCCGTTCGATGACATAATCCCGTAATTCCTGTGCCAGTTCCGCATTGATCGGGGTGGAAACGTCACTGAGAATGTACGTTTTCATCGGTGAGTTTTTTACCAGGTTATACATAATGAAGTCCGGACTTTCCAGATTCAGATTGTTGTAAACGTTCAGTTCCATATCATACATTTTTTTGGCATCCGTAGCAGTAAAATATACGTCAACCGGAAGCTTGGCATCAATTGCCGTATAGATTGCTTCCGTGATTTTGGAAACTTCTTCTCTTGTCTTCGTATCGTCCACATCAACGTTTACCCTTAACGTCGCTACGATACAATTCACGCTGATTTCTTCCACACCTTCAATGGAACGGATATCGGAGCGCAACTCTGTAAGAGCTTCTTCCGTAATTGCCGGGTCCAGATCACCTAAAAACCGGTCACCAACAATCGGTGTTCCCGTATTCTGCGATGCGGTATACAGAATATACGCAAACAATCCGCAAGGGATAGCCACAATAATCAACGCAAACCAGAACAACCAGTTAATTCCCAGACGTTCCTCTTTTCTCTTTTTTGCCATTTTATCTTCCTCAACTTTCTGTTAAGTCTTTTTTCATTCAAAAAGCATGTGATTTCTCACATCTACTTACCTATTTTACACAAAAATCCGTTTGATTTCCACCCTTAACTTTCTTACATGTTTCTTACGAAAAAAGGATGGTGTATTACCATCCTAACGCTTTGCGATTTCCTGTAAAACCAATTGGTTTGCCAACTGCGGATTTGCCTGTCCCTTGGATTTCTTCATAATCTGTCCGACCAAGAATCCGATGGCACGGTCTTTTCCGTTCTTATAGTCGATAATGGACTGCGGTTGTTCATCCAGTACCTGATTGACAATTGCCAGAATTGCCGATACGTCGGAAACCTGTTTCATACCCCTGGCATCGGCAAGTTTCTTCGGATCCTCTCCCTTGACGACATCCGGGAACAATTCCTTTGCCTGCTTGCCGGAGATTTCCTTTTTCGCAATCATTTCCACCATTGCTGCCAGATGCTCCGGCTTTATCTTGCAATCGCTTAACGGTGTGTTTTCCCTGTTCAGGATTGCCATCAGTTCGGAAATCGTCCAGTTGGCAACCAGCTTGCCTTCTTTGGTATGTTTCATGACTTCATCATAGAAATCCGATACTTCCTTATTGTTAATCAGCACGTTGGCATCGTAATCCGACAATCCGTATACCGTAGTATACCGTTCGTATCTCTGTGACGGCAGTTCCGGCAGATTTTCCTGAATGGAGGCAATCCACTTCTCATCCAACTGTACCGGCGGAATGTTCGGTTCCGGGAAGAACTTGTAATCCACGGTTCCTTCCTTTTTCCGCATCATAACGGTGGAACGTGTAGCTTCGTCAAACCGGTACGTTGCCTGTACAATGGTACCGCCGTTTTCCAGTACTTCCGTCTGTCTTGCCACTTCGGCATCGATTGCCTTCTGCACGTTGGAAATGGAATTCAGATTCTTGATTTCCGTCTTCGTACCGAACGTATCACTTCCCGCCGGACGAATGGATACGTTAACGTCACAGCGCATGGAACCTTCTTCCATCTTGACATCCGATACATTCATATACAACAAAGACGTACGCAATGCTTCCACATAGGCAGCCGCTTCCTTGCCGTTTCGCATATCCGGTTCAGACACGATTTCAATCAACGGTGTTCCTGCCCGGTTAAAGTCTATACTGGTTCCCTGGTATCCGTGAAACTGTTTGGCCGTATCTTCTTCCATATGAATACGGTTCAGACGAATCTGTTTCTTTTCACCGTCCACAGTGATATCCACATACCCGTTTCTTCCGATCGGATGGAACTGCTGGGTAATCTGGAAGCCCTTTGGTAAATCGGAATAATAGTAATTCTTCCGGTCAAACTTCACTAACGGATCAATCGTACAATGGGTTGCCGTGCAGGCACGGATGGCCAGTTCCACGGCCTTCTTGTTCAGACAAGGCAACACTCCCGGATGACCAAGGTCAATTTCATTGGTACAGGAGTTCGCCGGTTGTCCGAACGTAACCGGTGCCGAAGAAAACATCTTCGTTTTCGTTTTCAATTCACAGTGGATTTCAATCCCAATGACTGTTTCGTATTGCATCTTATTTCACCTCCACTGTCTTATCGCACCAGCCGCTGATTTCTTCAATGGCTTGTCCGATGGTAAACATCGTCTGTTCTTCAAAAGCCCGGCACGTCATATTCAGACCGACCGGTAATCCGTCAACCATCGCAAACGGTACGGTCATAGAAGGATATCCGGAGAAGTTACCCAGACACATATAACTTTCTGCGATTAAGTATTCGTTCGACAATTTATCTTCGGCATCCGTAGCTTTCGGTGCACCTTTTAAACTTGCCGGTGCCACAATCGCATCGTATGTCTTATACAATTCATTCATTTCATCCACAATCAGACGACGGACTTTCTGTGCTTTCCGCAACAAACGTTCCTGGTTTTCTTCAAACAAGCCATACGATCCGATCACAAAACGCTTGCGGATCAGGCCGGAGAATCCGGCTGTACGGGACTTCGTCATGATATCTTCATAACTGTCCTTACCCTCTTGCACACCGAACCGGATACCGTCCAGATTGGAATGGTTCGCAGTCGCTTCGCAATTCGCAATGATAAAGTATACGGCCAAAGCTGCCCTCAGCAAGTCTTCCCTCATGCTGACTTCTTCGACAACAGCACCTTTTTTACGCAATTCTTCTTCCAGATGATTCATCTGCTCTTTCAGTTCCATACTCGGAATGATATCCGTTACGTTCTTTAGAACGGCAATCTTCTTACCCGTTACGTCATGGGAATATTCCGTGTACTTTTCCACCGGTAAAAAGGAAGATGTCATATCCCGGTCATCTCTTCCGGCCAATACTTCCAGAGCCAATGCCGCATCGTACATATTGCGGGTAAAATAACCGACGTGATCCAGACTGGATGCATACGGTATAATACCGTAACGACTGATTCTGCCGTATGTCGGTTTGACGCCGACAATACCGTTATACGATGCCGGTTTCCGTACGGAATCCCCGGTATCCGTTCCGATCGCAAACGGAACCGCACCGGCAGCAACCAATACCGCACTTCCTCCGGAAGAACCTCCCGAAATACGACTCAGATCGTAAGGATTGTATACCGGACCGGTAGCGGCGGATAAGTTTGTTCCACCCATTCCCAGTTCATCCATAGAGGATTTCCCGATTACGATGGCACCGGCATCGCGCAGTTTATCTGCAATGTGCGCATTGTATACCGGCACATAATTGCCAAGAATCTTACTGGAAGCCGTTGTCAGGATTCCTTTTGTGGTGACGTTATCTTTCAACACGATTGGTACCCCGTACATCAGGGCATCCTTCGAAATATTCTTTAAATTTTCCACTTGCGGTTCCAGATCCGTAAAAGTAACCATCGCATTCAGTTTCGGCTGCAATTCTTTCGCATACAAAGATGCTTCCGTTGCATTCTGAAGCGGTGTCTTTCCGTTTGTCTTGTAATCGTTGATTTTCATATTACTTCACCACCCTTGGCAATACCACAAACTGATCGTATTTATTGGAAACATTTGCCAGTGCTTCCTCCTGCGTCAGTACATGTTCCACTTCATCTTCCCGCATAAAAGAAGTCGGGGCTTCAAACGGATAAATCATTTCTTCCACACCTTCGGTATCAATGGCTTCCAGCAATTCCAGCTGTTGCTGCAGCACTTTGAATTCTTCCACGATGCCCTCGGCTTCTTCTTCCGTCAAGGTGAACATCAGTTGTTTTGCTAATTTCTGAAAATACTCTTTTGTATAAAGTTCCATACTCTCACCTTCATTTTCAATTTACACGATAACTAGTATATCACAGAATGATTTCCGATAGAAACTCATTCATATTCCTGCATCATCTCATTGAATGCTTCTTCATCCATCGTTTCAATCTGTAACTGCTGTGCTTTCGTTAACTTCGAACCGGCACTTTCGCCATAGATGACCAGATCGGTTTTCTTTGTAACCGACGACGTTACCTTGGCTCCCAGCTGTTCCAGTTTTTCCGTTGCTTCCTTACGGTCGTATTTGCTTAATGTTCCCGTCAGAACAACCGTCTTACCGGTAAAATAGCTTTCCTGCTGTTGGGCAACGTCGCAATCCATCCGTACACCATGCGCCTTCAAAGCCGTCAGAATTGCCTTGTTGTGTTCATCGTCAAAATATGCCCGCAATCCGATAGCCGTGATTTCTCCGATATCATTGACTTTTGTCAGTTCTTCCACCGTTGCGTTCTGCAACGCTTCCATCGTCACAAACTTCTGTGCCAGAACCTTCGCTGCTTTTTCCCCGACCTGCTTGATTCCAAGCCCCGTCAGAAGTTTATCCAGCGGATTCTGCTTGCTGTTTTCAATCGCACTTACCAGATTCAGAAAAGAATTCTTTCCCATCTTATCCAGTGCCAGAATCTTTTCTTCCTCAAACTTCAGATTATAGATGTCATCGATATGATTCAGCAATCCCGCCTGATGAAGCTGTTCCACCCGCTTGATACCCAAACCTTCAATATTCATCGCGTCACGGGACGCAAAATGCGCAATCGATTCGGTAATCCGTGCTTCACATTCCGTATTCAGGCAATAATGATGGGCTTCGTCTTCAAACTTATGCAACGGCGAACCGCAGACCGGACACACCTTCGGAAATTCGTACGGTATTTGCGAACCGTCACGACGCTCCGGTAAGGAACGCAGAACTTCCGGAATGATATCTCCGGCTTTCCGTACGACCACATCATCCCCGATCCGGATATCTTTCGCTGTGATGTTGTCGAGATTGTGCAATTGCGCAAACCCCACGCTCGTACCGGCAATCCGTACCGGTGTCAGTCTGGCATTCGGTGTAATTTTACCGGTTCTGCCAACCGTCACGAAAATATCTTCCAGTTTTGTGACAACTTCTTCTGCCGGAAATTTATAGGCAATTGCCCATTTCGGTACCCGGATGGTTGTCCCCAGTTGCCGCTGGGCCTGCAGACTGTCAACCTTGATGACCATACCGTCAATTTCATACGGTAAAGACGAGCGTTTTCCGGTCATATCCTGAATGTGTTCCCATACTTCTTCCATCGTATCGCATACTTTCCGGACCGGATTGGTCACAAACCCCAGTTCATCCAGCATCTGCAGGGAACCGCTGTGGGTATCAACCCATTTCTCGGCATCACAGACATGATACCAGAACCCATCCAGTTTCCGGCTTGCCGCAATCCGGTAATCCAGCTGCCGTACGGAACCGGCTGCCGCATTCCGCGGATTTGCGAACAATTCCTCTCCGTTTTCCAGCCGCTTTGCGTTCAATTCTTCAAAACTGCTTTTCGGCATATACACTTCCCCGCGGATTTCAATCTCATCCTTCAGGGATATTGTCATCGGAATGGTCGGAATCGTCCTTACGTTCGCCGTAACGTCTTCTCCGACTTCCCCGTCACCACGGGTTACGGCCTGATAAAACTTTCCGTTGATATACGTAATCGACATTGCCAGTCCGTCGATTTTCAATTCCACTTCGTACCGTACGTTTCCCGCTTCTTTCCGTACGGCTTCGTCAAATGCTTTTAAATCTTCAAAATTATACGCATTCCCCAAAGACAGCATCATCCGCTTATGGACGATTTTCTCAAATTTTTCACTGACCGTTCCGTTGACGATTTCCGTCGGGGAATTCGGGTCATGAAACTGCGGATACTTTTGTTCCAGCGAACGCAGTTCGTTCATCAGGGTATCGTATTCGCTATCCGGTACCGACGGAGCATCATTCACATAATACTCATACGAATACTTACGCAGCATGGTCCGTAACTGTTCAATCCGTTTCTGTACTTCTTCCATCCGTGATACCTCCTAGACTTTTTTTAACGTCGGATGCGCTGCCATCATCGTTTTAACCCCGTACGGATGACTGAACGCAATATCCACTAAATTTCCTTTCACGCTGACTACAATTCCTTTTCCGTAAACCGTATGTTCCACATGATCACCGGTCCGATACAAAGCAGGCTTTCCTTTCTGCTGCTGCGGTGTGACGCTGGAGGTCATCATCCGGTTGAACTGCTGCTGTTTTTCATCATGGAATTTATTCATCCGGTCACTGTGTTCGATGCAATCCTTATGGATTTCCTTAATAAACCGTGACGTCGTCCGCGGTTTGTCCAGCACAAAGGAATACCCCTGCGGTTCGGTCAGATACAGTTCTTTCCGTGCTCTGGTATAAGCAACGTATGCCAGACGCCGTTCCTCTTCCAGTCCCTTGACAGATTCATTCACCGAACGTTCGGACGGAAATACCCCCTCCGACATTCCGCACACAAAGACAACATCAAACTCCAGTCCTTTGGCCGCATGCACCGTCATCATTTTCACGTGTTCGGAAGAAATCTGTTCTTCCTTATCCGTATATAAATTAACCATCTGCAGATATTCCGACAAATCCGAATCCTCATACGTCAGCATGAAATCCCGCATATCGTTCATCAGTTCCTTGACGTTTTTGATCCGTTCTTCATCCTTTTCCTCTTCCAGCATCTTCCTGTATCCGCTTTCTTCATACACCATTTCCAGAATCTTTTCCAAAGTCAGATCTTTCATCCGGCTTTTCCAGCCTTCCACCGTGTTTCTGAAAGAAAGAACCGTATTCTTCGCCTTGCCGGACAAATCGCTTTCTTCAATCGCATCATACATACTCATTCCGTTTTTACGGGCATAGTTCAGAAGCGTATCCATACTCTTGTTACCGAATCCCCGTTTCGGCTGATTGATGACCCGTTTGAATGCCAGATCGTCAGCCGATGTCAGCATCCGTAAATAACACAGCATATCCTTGATTTCCATCCGGTCATAGAACCGTACTCCACCGTAAATCACATATGGGATCTGATAATCCCGCAGCCCTTTTTCCAGTGAACGGGAGATATAGTTTGCCCGGTACAGTATCGCCATCTGTGAATATGCCACCGGTCCGTTTCCCGCATTCTGACTGCGTCGTTTCAGTTCCATGATTTTGGTCGCCAGCCAGTTGGCTTCCTGTTCTTCACTCATGGCCGAGTAATGATAGATTTTCTGTCCTTTGTCGTTGACCGAAACCAAATCTTTCTTGATCCGGTCACGGTTATTGGCAATCAGACTGTTCGCCCCATCCAGAATATACTGGGTACTGCGATAGTTCTGATTCAGTACGATGGTTTCACAAGGAGAAAAATCACGGTCGAAATGCATGATGATTTCCACGTTTGCCCCTCTCCACGTATAAATGGTCTGGTCCGGATCTCCGACAACGTACACTTCGTTGTGACTGCCGGCCAACTGCTGCACAATCTCATACTGAATGTTATCCACGTCCTGGAATTCATCCACCAGAATGTACTGGAACCGGTACTGCCATTTTTTCAGAATTTCTTCGTGATCACGGAACATATCCCTGGTCCATAACAGTAAATCGTCAAAATCCAGAGCATACATGCTTAACTGACGATTCACGTAATATTCGTATATTTTCGCTTTTTTCTCCTGCCGGATATCGCCCTTGGAACGAATCATAGCCGCTTCCGGTTTCATACTTAACGATTTGTATCCCGCAATATAATCCAGCATCATGCTGTAACCGACTTCCTTGGAATCCAGTCCGATTTCTTTATAGGCTTCTTTTAAGACCGCCTTCTGGTCATCCTGATCCCATACAGTAAAATTACGGGGATATCCCATCGCCATGATATCTTCCCGCAGAATCCGTACACACAAAGAGTGAATGGTAGAGATATGCACACCCGTACCGGCTTCCCCCAGCAGGTTTTCCACTCTCTGTTTCATTTCATTTGCGGCCTTATTGGTAAAAGTAATGGCTACAATTCTTCTCGGATCCGCTCCGATTTTATCAATCAAATACGCAATACGCGTAGTTAACACACGGGTTTTCCCACTGCCCGCACCGGCAATGATACGGACGTATTTTGAAGGTGTTGTAACTGCCTGAAGTTGCTGTGGATTCAATGATGTCAACATTTTTTTCACCTCCCGTACATTATACCAAACACTCCCCTCCTTTGACACACCAAACGCTAAACTTATGGTATAATACCAAAGAAACGGGGGAGCCCTTATGAAACAAATTGCGAACAAATGGCAGGATTACGAATGCCTCGATGCCGGTAACGGTGAGAAACTGGAACGCTGGAATGATGTTATTTTACGTCGTCCGGACCCGCAGGCAATCTGGGATGCGGAGAAAACCGAACCGTTATGGAAAAAACCGCATGCCCACTATCATCGTTCCAAAAGCGGAGGCGGAAACTGGGAGTATTTCACAAAGCTGCCGGAATACTGGACCGTATCCTATCGCAATCTGACGTTTAAAGTATCCCCTACGG
>JABUSI010000245.1 GCA_021442745.1 Erysipelotrichaceae bacterium
CGCATCAGCAGAATGGGATTGGATACAAAAGTAGCTGACGTTATGACACCGTTTGATCATCTGGTTTACGGACGTGCGGGAATTACGTTAACGGAAGCCAACGATTTGATTTGGGAGCATAAATTGAATGCCTTGCCAATCATTGATGAAAATGATTGCATGTGCTATTTCGTTTTCAGAAAAGATTATTCTTCACACAAGGAATATCCGAACGAATTACTGGATGAAAACAAGAGTTTTATTGTCGGTGCCGGTATCAACACCCGTGACTATGAAGAACGTGTCCCGGCTTTATTAGCTGCCGGTGTCGATGTATTGTGTATCGATTCTTCCGAAGGGTTCTCCGTATGGCAGAAACGTACCATTGAATGGATCCGGAAGACATACGGTAATACCGTTAAAGTCGGTGCAGGAAACGTGGTGGACAAAGACGGCTTCCGTTTTCTGGCAGATGCAGGTGCTGACTTTATCAAAATCGGTATCGGCGGAGGTTCCATCTGTATTACCCGTGAGACAAAGGGAATCGGACGCGGACAGGCAACTGCTACGATTGACGTTGCCAAAGCACGTGACGAATATTTTGAAGAAACCGGTATTTACATTCCGATTTGTTCGGATGGTGGTATCGTTTATGATTATCACATTACCCTGGCACTGGCTATGGGTGCAGATTTCGTAATGCTGGGAAGATATTTCTCACGTTTTGAAGAATCTCCGACGAACAAGTTAATGATTAACGGCTCCTACGTAAAGGAATACTGGGGTGAAGGAAGCAACCGGGCAAGAAACTGGCAGAGATACGATCTGGGTGGCGATAAGAAACTGTCTTTTGAAGAAGGTGTGGATTCTTACGTTCCGTATGCGGGACCGTTACGCGATAACGTAGCCGTAACCCTGGCAAAGGTAAAAAGTACCATGTGTAACTGCGGTGCGCTGACAATTCCGCAACTGCAACAGAAGGCACGTCTGACGTTAGTATCCGCTACCAGTATTGTAGAAGGCGGTGCCCATGACGTTATTGTCAAGGACAAGGAAGGATTTAAATAGAACGGATACCATTTCCGTTCTTTTTTGGAGAATACTATGAGCAGATTTGTCGCAATTGATTTTGAAACCGCCAATCAGCATCGGGAAAGTGCGTGTTCCATCGGTGTTGTCGTATATGAAAACGGAGAACTGATTGATAAGTTCTCGTCTTTAATACGCCCGCATTTCAAATACGGGTTTTTTGCGGCAGGAAATCAGCGGATTCACGGTATAACTCCGAAGATGGTGAATACCGCACCATGCTGGGATTATGTGGAACGACAGATTCACGACTGGCTGGAAGATGCCGTAATCGTTGCGCACAACGCTTCGTTTGATGTCGGAATTCTGGATGCGCTAAACAAACTGTATCATATTGAACATTCTCCGTATCGTTATCTGGATACGGTGGATTTGTCCCGGATCATATATCCGGATTTGTACAATCATAAGCTTGGTACGATTACGAAATTTCTGGAAATCGAACACAAGGAACACGATGCGTACAGCGATGCATACGGATGCAGTATGATTGTGATTGACGCCATGACGAAGATGAATGAATGGAATATTGAAAATCTTGCGAAGGAACTTCTGATGACCATCAAAACGATGTAGGTTGCAGAAACCGGCAAGGTAGACAGTACCATAGAATTTTGATATTATAATTTGAGTAGAAATGGTTAGGTAATGAGTATGGAATTTGAAAACAATATGTATTTCTGGCAAAAACTGGACACATTGATTTTATCTACGGAAATCAATGTTACACAGCCTAAGGATTCCGTTCACCCGAAATACGCAAACCTGGTTTATCCGGTTGATTACGGTTGCTTGTCGGATACGCTGGCTACAAACGGAGACAAAGTGGATGTCTTTATCGGTACGATGAAACCGCAGCGCGCCAACGCCGTGGTTGTTGCCTGTGACATCCTGAAGAAAGATATCGAAGTAAAATTACTGCTTGGCTGCACAGAGCAGGAAGAACTGGAGATTCTGCATTTCATCAATCAGACGGATTTCCAGAAAGGAATTATCCTGCATCGGGGAAACAACATTCCGTCCTGGGCAGTAGATGACAATTAAAGGAGATCAGTTATGAAAAAACTATTGGTTGTATTGTTATGTATCTGCACACTGTTCGGTTGTTCCAAACGGGAAACGAAGGTGGAAATTAATCTGGCGGAGGCGTTTACCGGTATTACCGAAAATACGGAATTACCGGCGTTATACGAGCCTACCGGGGAAGAATTAACACTGTTCGGTCTGTCGGAAGATACTTTGGAACAGTATTATATCGCCATGCCGATGATGAACGTGCATGCGACAACGTTCTTTTTCGTGGAAGCGAAAGAAGGACAACTGGAAACCGTAAAAGAAGCGGTTGATACGTATTTTGCCAATTATGAGGAAAACTGGAGATATTACTTGCCGGAACAATACGATCTGGTGAAAAACCGTCAGGTAATCGAAACAGGAAACTATATCTGCGTCATCATTTCCGAGGATGCAGAAAATCAGGCAAACGCATTGAAGGAAGCTATGGGGTTATAGTCCATGGTTTTCAGCAGCGCCCTGTTTGTCTATGTGTATTTACCGGTTGCGTTAGGAATTTACTACGCAGTTCCGAGAAAATTTAAAAACGGCGCTTTGCTCGCCCTGAATCTGCTGTTTTACGGATGGGGTGAGCCTTTTTATGTTGTATTGCTTGTTCTGAGTACGGTTTGCGACTATACATGCGGTAAGAAAATTGAAGAAAACCGGGGAAATCAAATTATAATGAAACGCTATCTGCTGATTTCCGTTTTGTTTAATCTCGGGTTGCTCGGATGGTTTAAATACTATGATTTCCTGGCATCACAGATTAACCGGCTTGTGCCGGTATTACCGGTTTTTCATATCACATTACCGCTTGGAATCTCTTTCTATACGTTCCAGACTATGTCATATACCATTGATGTATACCGCAACGAAACGCCGGTACAGAACAGTATTGTTAATTTCGGAATGTACGTCAGTTTATTCCCGCAATTGATTGCAGGCCCGATCGTTCGCTATGCCGACATCGAAAAGGATATCGATACCAGGAAGCATGGCTTTGACGAATTCGGAAAAGGAGTACGAAGATTTTTACTGGGATTATCGAAAAAACTGATTCTGGCAAACGCAATGGGGGCATTGCATACGGAAATTCTTATATACGTAACAGAGATTACGGTAGTCGGCTCCTGGCTGGCAGTAGTTGCGTTTGCGTTCCAGATTTATTTTGATTTCAGCGGTTACAGTGATATGGCAATCGGATTGGGTTATATGTTCGGGTTCTCGTTTCCGGAAAACTTCAACTATCCGTACCTTGCAAAGACTGCAACAGAATTCTGGAGAAGATGGCATATGACGCTGGGAACCTGGTTTAAGGAATATGTATATTTTCCATTGGGAGGAAGCCGCGTCAGTACCGTCAAACATATCCGGAATATCTGTATTGTCTGGTTATTGACCGGAATCTGGCATGGCGCCAGTTATAATTACATCGCATGGGGTGTATATTACGGTCTGGTTTTATTGGCGGAGAAATTTATTCTGGCAGATTATATGAAGAAATTACCGTCAATTGTTCAGCATATGTACGGCTTGTTTGTGATTGCCATCGGATGGCTGATTTTCTCTTGTGAAGATTTTACGGTCATGGGACAGCTTGCAAAAGCAATGTTCGGTGGAGCTTTGTGGATTGACAGCAGAACGTTGTATTGGTTAAGTACGTATGGTGTGCAATTGATTCTGTGTGCGGTATGCAGTTTACCGGTGATTACTATGCTGAAAAACCGGATTCATGCCGGTGTCTATGACATGCTGACAGTAATTGCCGTGGTAATTGCTATTCTGGTTAATACGGCTTACCTGGTTGATGCGGGATTTAACCCGTTTCTGTATTTCCGGTTTTAGGGGGAGGCAACTATGAAAAGAAAGAATGTGATTATTACCGTTGTCTTTCTGTTATCTCTCGGATGGGGATTCGGAAGTATCTGCGTTTCCCATAGCCGAACGTTTTCTGAAAACGAAAACCGGGTACTGACACAATTCCCTGCTTTTTCGCTTGATGGTGTTCTCTCGGGAAAGTGGATGAATGACTTTGAGAGTTTTGCGGAAGATCAGTTCGGATACAGGGAATTCTGGATTTCCCTGAAAGCAAGAACGGAATTGCTGATGCAGAAACAAGAGAACAATGACGTCATTTTCGGTAAAGAGAATACGTTACTGGCAAAAACATCGGAAACGGTAAATCAGACAAACGTTACGGCATTGCGTCAGTTTACGGAAAACAATCCGGACCTGGAGATTACCTGCATGCTGGTACCTTCATCGATTACCATGAATGCCGGATTAATCACAAAACCGTATCCGCAATCCATGGAACCGGAAGTTCTGGCTCAATTACAACAGTTGAATTGTCACTGGATTGACGTTTATTCGGCTTTGTACGGGAAGGAAAACGTGTATTTCCGGACCGATCATCACTGGACGGCTGACGGCGCATTGTACGCTTATATGGCTTGGCGAAGTGAAAAGGGACTGGAAGAAAAATCCTTTGCGGATTATACATACGAAAAACTGACCGATGAGTTTAAAGGAACAATCTGGTCAAAAGCAGGTGCATTCTGGATGGAAGGAGAATCGTTATGGTATTATTTCAATCCTGAAGTAACGATTGTTTGCACGGACGAATCCGGAAATACGATGGAGGGATATGTTGATCCATCCTATCTTGATACCAAAGATAAATACGGGGCTTTTCTTTCTTCCAATCATGCGGTTCTTAATATAGAAACAAGCGTGAAGAACGGCAGAAGTCTGTTAATTGTCAAGGATTCCTATGCGAACATACTGATTCCGTTGCTGTGCGAAGAGTATGAAACCATTGAAGTCTTTGATTTGCGTTATAATAAAACAAAAGTATCGGAATATGCAAAGGAACACGGGATAACCGATGTGTTAATCGTATATCAGCTGGATACGTTTGTGCAGGAACCATCTGTAGGATTCTTGCGGTAGAGGTGTTGTATGAAAACGGAAATAAAGAAAATGGGAATCAACGGTGAAGGAATCGGGTATTACAAAAAGAAACCGGTATTCATCCCCGGGGCTGTTGTCGGTGATGAAGTGACGTTTTCCATCAGGGAAACGTTACCGAAATACTATAACGGTCAATTGGTTCATGTTGATTCACGAAGCGAATACCGGTGTGAACCGGTGTGTAAAAATAAGAAATGTGACGGTTGTGCGTTAAAAGAATATACCTATGACGCACAGATCAAACTGAAACGGGATAATTTTGTACAGGCATTGCAGAAGTATGCGGATATTTCACCGGATGTCATTGCCGATGTTGTAAAAAGCGATCATCCGTATCATTACCGGAATCAGTGTAAACTGCCGTTGATGGAACGCAACGGAAAAATTACTACCGGTATGTATCAGACAGGTTCCAATTATGCCGTTGAATGCCCGAATTGTGTCGCCCATGAACAACCGCTGGAAGACATGCGTATTATGATTACAGGTATATTGAACAAATATCATCTCCCGGTATATACGCATACGTCAAAAGAAGGGTTGCGGTATCTGATTCTGCGTCATTTGCAAGGACAGTTTCAACTGACACTGGTGGGAACAACGCATGATTATCCGAAAGAGATGATTGACGATCTGATGGCTGCAAGAGGAATGAAAGGTATCTGTTCTTCCGTGAATACCAGAAGAAATCCGGTGGATCTGTGGGGAGAGAGTGTCAGAACCTTAGCGGGCAATCCGACAATCACCATGCAATTTGATTCCTTCCGGATGGATGTATCACCTCGTTCGTTTTATCAGCTGAACAGTTTACAGGCAGTGAAATTGTATGAAGGCATCAGAAAACAGGTGCCTGACTGTAAAACGATACTTGAACTTTACAGCGGAGTCGGAGGAATATCGTTTGCGCTGAAAGAGCAGGCGGAACAGATTATCGGCGTGGAAGTCATCCAAAGTGCCGTTGACAACGCCAACCACAACGCCAAAATGAATCATTGCAAGCATATCCGGTTTATCTGCAGCGATGTGAAAAACGAAATCACACATTTAACAAAAAAATACAGTCCTG
Source organism: Erysipelotrichaceae bacterium (assembly GCA_021442745.1). Taxonomy (GTDB): domain Bacteria; phylum Bacillota_I; class Bacilli_A; order Erysipelotrichales; family Erysipelotrichaceae; genus RGIG4607. The sequence goes on from JABUSI010000245.1 coordinate 6,164, forward strand.
AAACGATTGTTGTCGATCCACCGAGATCCGGTCTGGATGATGAAGTTGTGGAAGGGTTGTTAAAAAGCAAAGCGAACCGGATTGTATACGTGTCCTGTAACGTCAGTACGCTTGGTAAGAATTTATGCGATCTGAAGAAGAACTATCAGGTCGAAAGAATTATTCCGTACGATATGTTTCCGAATACCCCTTGGGTAGAAAGCATTACCGTACTGGTTCGTAAAAAAACAAGGAGGAATCAATTATGATCTGGATTGTTGCACTGGTATTGTTCGGAGCCTTACTGGCATTCAATATCTCCACAACAGGAAAAATATACGAATATATTTTTCGCCGGAAGAACATTGTTCTGGATGAAGAAAAAGCTTCTGAGGATTTTAAAGATTATGTCCGGCAGGCAATTGCGGTCATTGATACGTTGCCGGAAGGGGAAGAGCAAACCATTACGTCAAAAGACGGTCTGAAATTGTATGGTACGTATTATCGTACGGAAGGAAGTAAAAAAGTGGCATTCCTTTCTCACGGATATCATGCAGGCGGGATGTACGATATGGCACGTTTTGTACCGTTTTATCAGAATAACGGATACAACTGTGTCATCGTCGATCATCGAAGCCATGGTAAAAGTGAAGGTGTATATACGACGATGGGTGTTCTGGAACAGGAAGACTGTCTGGACTGGCTGGATAAAATACTTGAGGATTTCGGTGATGATATTGAAATTGTGTTGCATGGGGTTTCCATGGGCGCTTCCGTCTGTGGCCTGATGGCCGGAAACAAGCGCTTGCCGAAACAGGTAAAACGAGTGGTTATGGACAGCGGATTTGAAAGTGTAATCAGTGAGATTGCATATCAGATCGGAGAACAGACACGGTTTCCGGTGGAACTGACTATCTGGTTATTGCATATTTTTACCCGTTCCCGAGGCAAATTCTCTATGAATCAGGGAAATGTAACAAGAGCAGTCAGAAAGTCCCCGGTACCTGTACTGTTTATCCATGGTACGGAAGATAAAACGGTACCGCTTACGCATTCCAGGAAAATGTTTGAAGAATGTGACAACGGGGTACGTTTCTTTGAAGCGGAAAATATGAAACACGTACAGGCTTATGTGTATCAGAAGGAAAAGTATGAATACGAATTGCAGAAATTTCTGAAAGGTGAGTTTGATGAAAAATAAAAAACCGGTTCTTCTTTTGATTCTGTTGATCGTTTTGTTCGTTACACCGGTACAGGCATTGGAAACGGGCTTTGTTCAGGATGACAACAATCATACGATGTACATCTTTGAAGACGGAAGTTACGCAATTGGCTGGCTGACGTTAGGTGAACAGCAATACTATTTTGATGAAAACGGGTATATGGTACGAGGCATTCATACCATCGATTCCATTACCTGTTTCTTTGATTCTGACGGTGTGCGTACATTCGGGATTGTTACGTATGATGCGAAAATCTATCACTTTACTTCCAAAGGAATGACAAAATCATCTTTTGTGACAATGGATTCCGGAAAATACTATTTCGGAAGTGACGGCGCCGCATACATCGGCTTGCATTATCTGAATGACAGGTATTATTTTTTCAACAACCAGGGAGTCTCTGTCAGCGGGCTGGTACGGGATACGACCGGAACATATTATTTGTCCAAGGGAACGTTACTGAAAAAAAGCTGGAAAACCGTAAACAGTCAGAAGTATTATTTCGGTAAAACGGGAAAAGCGTATACCGGATGGCATACAATCAGCAGCAACGTATACTATTTCTTTACAGACGGTGTGATGGCCACCAAGTGGCAGACCATTGACTTTTACAGGTATTATTTCGGTTCGGATGGTGTTCGAAGAACCGGCTGGAAGACCATTTCCGACAAGCGGTATCTGTTTACTTCCAGTGGAAAAATGAGAACCGGATGGTATACCAATTCAAAAAATGTAACGTATTATTTCGGTAACAACGGCGTAATGCGGACTTCGTGGCAGGATATTGACGGGAATCGTTACTATTTTTCCAATTCCGGTCAGATGGCGAAAGGATGGAAGAAAATCGGAACGAAGACGTATCGGTTTACTTCAAGCGGTAAACTGAAAACCGGATGGTATACCGCATCTGACGGTAAGACGTATTATCTTGGAACAGACGGTGCGGTGCGGTACGGATGGAAAACCATTGACGGAAACCGGTATTACTTCAATACGAGTACGGGAGTTATGTATAAGAAATGGCATACCATTTCCGGTAAGACGTATTATTTCCATTCGACGACCGGAATCATGCGTACCGGTTGGTTTAAACCGAGTTCCGGTAACGTATATTATCTGGGTGAAGACGGCGTGAAACAAAGCGGCCTGAAAGTCATTGACGGTGAATATTATTACCTGTTGACGGATAATTTATATCGCAGCAACTGGAAATACATCGGTTCCAAAACGTATTACTTCGGATCTGACGGTATCGGGTATCGCGGGTTCCATGGTATTTCGGGTAAAACATATTATTTTGATACTAAGGCGCAGATGGTCAAAGGCTGGAACGAAATCGATGGAGAAACGTATTATTTCAATACCGTAACCGGTGCGATGGTAACCGGAAAGAAACAGATTGACGGTACCTGGTATTACTTCCAGGAAGACGGTAAACTGATAGACGGTTTTGTGAAAAAAGACGGACACTGGTATTATTACGATGCCAACGACAAGATGGCAAAAGGATTTGTGGTTATTAAGGAACATAAATACTTCTTTAACAGCAAAGGATGGATGATTGCCAAGGACGTCAGAAAAGTTATTGACGTGTCAGAATGGCAGGGAAAGATTGACTGGAAAACAGTAAAGGAAAAGGCACAACTGGACGGCGTCATTGTTCGTTGCGGTTTTGGCTCGAACGGAGAAGATTCCCGGTTTAAAGAAAACATCAACGGATTAAACGACGCAGGTATTCCTTACGGTGTATATATTTACAGTTATGCGGAAAACGAAAATGAAGCAGCGAATGAAGCAAAAAACGTCATACGCCTTCTGAAGAGTTGTTCGGCACATCTGACCTATCCGATTTATTATGATCTGGAAGCCAACAAATACACTTCCCACCTGACAAAGAGTGAGTACACTAAAATCGTTGCCTCCTTTATGTCAACACTGGAAAATGCCGGCTATACCAATGCGAAGGTATACAGTTATCTCTATCTGTTAACCGGAAAATTATCCGCAAGCTCTGTTATACCGTATGTTGACTGGGTTGCCCAGTATTATGATGTCTGCCAGTATACACTGGGAGACTATTCCGGATGGCAGTACTCATCATCGGGAAGCGTACCGGGAATCAGCGGTAACGTAGATATGAACGTATGGTTCAAATAAAAAAGAGGCGACTTTACTGCCTCTTTTTCAGACTATTTCCTGAGGAAGATCCTTGAATTCTTCGGAATTAAAGAATTCCACGATTGATATATTCAGACCGTCGCAGATTTTTTTCACTGTAGCGACGTTGGCGCATCTGTTGGTTCGCGATACTATATTGTTTAGTGTGGACTGGTTTATGCCACATATTGTTCCTAGTTTATTTAGTGTAATATTGTGTTCCCGGCATAGATTCATAATGCGTTCGGCAACGCAATCACCTATGTTTTTACGCATACGAATCCTCCTTTATGGAATGAATATTATGAGAATCATCCTGATAAGGTTACCTTGTAAAGGTTAAGCACTTTATCTATATACCGAAAACAGGGGATGCCTAAAAGAACGTATAAAATTGATGCGAAAGGGTATTTTTTTTGATAAACTATAGGAGTTATGGAGGACATTTCAATGAAAAGAGAGTTAGTCATCGTATTGGATTTCGGCGGGCAGTACAATCAATTGATTGCCAGACGGGTGCGTGAAGCAAACGTATATTGTGAGATTTACTCATATAAGACCGATTTTGCGAAGATCAAAGAAAAAAATCCGGTAGGGATTATTCTGACCGGAGGACCGGCAAGCTGTTACGAAGAGAATGCCGCAACCTATACAAAGGAATTGTTTGAAATGGGAATACCGGTATTGGGATTGTGTTACGGAGCACAATTGATGAATCATCTTCTGGGAGGAAAAGTCGAACGCGCCGAACAACGGGAATACGGAAAAACGCTGGTTCGCGTTGATAACAGCAGTTTGTTGTTTGACGGTTGCAGTCCGGAAAGTATTTGCTGGATGAGTCATTTTGACTACATTTCCAAAGTAGCACCGGGATTTACCGTAACGGCTGTTACCGACAATTGTCCGTGTGCCGCTTGTGAAGATACATCCAGAAATCTGTATGCCATCCAGTTCCATCCGGAAGTATTGCATACACAGGAAGGAACGATGATGTTACGGAACTTTGTACGTAAGATCTGTAAGTGTTCGGGTGACTGGGTTATGTCGTCTTTTGTGCAGGAACAGATCAGGTCCATCCGTGAAAAAGTCGGTGACGGTAAAGTATTATGTGCCTTAAGCGGTGGAGTAGACTCTTCGGTTGCTGCCGTATTGCTGTCAAAGGCTATCGGTAATCAATTGACCTGTGTCTTTGTCGACCATGGTTTATTGCGCAAAAACGAAGGGGATGAAGTGGAAGCCGTATTTGGCCCGAATGGCAATTATACGTTGAACTTCATTCGCGTGAATGCGCAGCAACGCTATTATTCCAGATTAGCCGGTGTTACCGAACCGGAACAGAAGCGCAAGATTATCGGTGAAGAATTCATCCGTGTTTTTGAAGAAGAAGCAAAAAAAATCGGGGCTGTGGATTTCCTTGTACAGGGAACCATTTATCCGGATGTTGTGGAATCCGGTCTGGGTGGCGAAAGTGCCGTCATCAAGTCTCACCATAACGTAGGCGGATTGCCGGATCACGTGGATTTCAAGGAAATCATTGAGCCGTTACGAGACTTATTCAAAGATGAAGTGCGGAAAGTCGGTCTGGAACTGGGAATTCCGGAGTATCTTGTATATCGTCAGCCGTTCCCGGGCCCGGGATTGGGTATCCGTATTATCGGAGAAGTTACGGAAGAAAAAGTACGCATTGTTCAGGACGCTGACTTTATCTACAGGGAAGAAATCGCAAAAGCCGGACTGGATCGTTCTATCGGACAATACTTTGCCGCTTTAACCAATATGAGAAGTGTCGGTGTCATGGGGGACGAACGTACCTATGATTATGCGGTTGCCTTGCGTGCCGTAAATACCATTGATTTTATGACTGCAGAATCCGCAAACATTCCTTATGAAGTGTTACAGAAGGTTATGAGCCGGATTATTAATGAAGTGCGTGGTGTCAACAGGGTATTCTATGACCTGACATCCAAGCCTCCGGGAACGATTGAGTTCGAATAATTACAGAAAGGTTGCTTTTATGGGATTACTGGATAAAGTATTTGGTAATAAACCAGAAAAAAATACAAAAAAAGTGTATATACCGACAGACGAGGAAAAAGAAACATTAAATCGTTTGCTGGCGTTGATGAAAGAACACGCAAAACCGTGCATCCGATATAACGTGATTGAGAGTGAAACAGGACTGTATGACAGTAAACTCGGAGGAGCGTATTACGTACCCGATGGAATGGATGTGCCCGAGGTAAACGGTGTAAAACTTTATTTACTGGCACAGATTAATCTGGAACAACAGCCTGCAATCAACGGATTTCCGACAAAAGGATTGCTGCAGTTCTTCATTGCCGATGACGACGATTTCGGTCTTGCACGAAAAGATGAACCTTGCAGTCGTGCGGCTGTACGGTATATTCCGGAAATTCCCGATACCGAAAACGTTACGGTCATTGATGAGAAACCGGTATGTTTTCCGTTTGACCCGGGTTTGAGCCTGGCACTTGTCGGCAAAAAATCCATAAGTGTTCCGGTGCCGATTTCCAATGATTATGAAAAGATTCTTACCGAATCGGTGCCGGAACTTCTATGTAAGAAGGCGTGGGGTATCGGGTTTCAGAACGAGTATCTGAATGATACCTTTGATATGCAGGTATACCATATGCCTGACGTTGAAAAAGCCGGAACGTTGCTTGGCGGGTATCCGGATTTCGCCCAGGACGAACCTCGTGAATACGGAACATATGATACGTTGGTATTCCAGCTGGATTCCGATATGGATTATGTATGCTGGGGTGATGCGGGCATTGCACAGTTTTTCATATCAGCGGAAGATCTGGCAGACTGTAATTTCAACAATGTTCTGTATACCTGGGATTGCGGCTGATACAAAATGAGTATAAAAAAGGTCTTGTGAACCATCGGTTTGACAAGACCTTTTTTATATTACCGGTTGTTCTCTGACTTCTTATGAAGAATCAGAATATAAATGTATAAGAATCCGTAAATCAGGGATAGAACGGCACAAATGTATGCTAAGTATCGCATTTCGATAAAATCCGTACTCATGATTCCGAAAATCACAAAACATACGCTCAGCAGAATCGAACAAAGTATGATGGTTCTGATTCGGCTAGTATCCAGGGTTTCTGCCTGTGTTTTAAAAAAGTTTTCTTTTTTCGGCTTTTTGAAATTCTGAATCTGTGTTGCGGTATTTAAAAAATCTTTATAGAAAAAGAAGAGAGTGATGGCACAGAAGATAAGACTCAGAATAACGCAGATCAGAATGTTTCTGGTAATCAGATACGATAAAAGGAACAAAAACGGAGAGAGTGAAAAACTCTGCACAAACGTGGTATATGCCTGTACGTCTTTGGTCGCAATAACATAACCGTTTTTTGTATAGAACGGTGAGTATACGGTACGCTTGCCGTCCTGGTATATGGAACCGCCTCGTAATTCGGAAGGCCGGATCTGTTTCTTTTCTTTTTTAGCCATAGGAAATCCTCCAAATCTAATCTTTATATTAATCTT
>JABUSI010000051.1 GCA_021442745.1 Erysipelotrichaceae bacterium
GATATACCTTCTGTCTTCACGGAAAATCTGTCCTACTTTTTTTGCGAAAATATAGGAAGAGATACCGATAAAGAAGATAAAAATCAACATAATCAGGGACAGTTTCCATGAAATATACAACATGATACAGTACGTACCGATGACAGTCAGAACGTTCTGCAATACTTTCACCAATACGTTTGTGAACAAATCTGACATGGATTGCGTATAGGAAGCTACTCTTGTTACCAAAGATCCGACAGGCATTTCATTAAACTGGTTCTGTGACATGTTTTCAATGTGTTCAAACACTTCCATCCGCAGTCTGTAGATAATGTTTTGTCCGGCATTCTGTAACAGCATCGCCTGGATATACAGAAATGCCTGGTTTAACAGACCAATCAGCACAAAAATCACAGAGAATCCGATAATAATCCGTAAACTGATATGTACAGATTTTAGGTTATTGGTAATACCGCTGACAAACAAAGGCGAAATGATATTCAATGCAACGTTGATAACCAGTACCAGCAATGCCAGCACAAAGCGTTTTTTTTCGGGTTTCAGATAGGTCAAAACTCTTTTTAAAAGTGTCAATAAAGGTATGTGCACATCACCTTTCAGCTTTTCCAGTTCATCATTTGCCGGCATTAATGTGCACCCCCTTCCACTTCTTTCTCAAGAGCTTGCAAGAGAACCATCTTCTGATACGTTTCGGAAATTTCAGACAGTTTTTCCGGCGTATCAAACGCTTCCACTTCTCCGTCTTTCATTACGATAATCCTGTCACATCGGGAGACTGTGCTGACTCGTGACGCGATAATCAGCGTTGTACGGCCTTTTCTCTTTTCTTCAATATTTTTCAGAATCGTCTGTTCGGTACGGACGTCAACCGCGCTGACGGCATCATCCAGAATCATAATCGGTGAATTTTTGAGGTATGCTCTGGCGATGGAAATACGCTGCTTCTGACCGCCGGACAACGTTACCCCGCGTTCTCCGCTGATGGTATCGTATCCTTCTTTGAAGTCAACGATATTGGCGTGTACATCCGCGAAATTCGCCGCTTCATAAATCTTGTCGCGTTCTATTTCACGATTTGAGAAAGCAATATTATTGGATACTTTGTCGGAAAACAGGAAATTATCCTGTGGAACATAACTGATGGCATCCCGTAAACTTGTAATATCGAGGTCCATGAGATCCGTTCCGTCAATCAGAATGGAATTCTTTTCAATGTTGTACATCCGAAGCAACGAATTCACCAGTGTTGTTTTTCCGCTTCCGATTTTTCCGACGATACCTACCGTTTCGCCCGGTCGGATTTCCAGTGTTATATCCTTTATGGAATGAACAGACGTATCCGGATAATGGAATGAGAAATGATTAAACGTGATTCTTCCTTCCACTTTCTCAAGTTTAACGGCATTCTCAGGACTCTTCACTTCTTCTTCCTGATTCATATATTCCGTAATCCGTTGCAAAGACGCTTTGGCACGGGAACGCATGGAAACAACCTGTCCCAGGGCAATCATCGGCCAGATCAGATTATCAAAATATCCGATAAAAATTACCAGTGTACCGGCTGTCAGCAGGACTTCGTGGTTGAACAATACAATCGGTGTACCGGTAACGCAATGGTATACAAAATAACCCCCGGCTCCCATCAGTAACGCCATAATGACTGTAATAATAATTTCAATGATAACGTCAAAGATAATGGCTACTTTGACGAATCCGATGTTTGTGTCTTTGTTTTTCCGGGCAATTTTACTGAACGCATGCAATTGCTGGGTTTCTTTGACGAAAGCTTTGATGACACGGATTCCGGTAAACGCCTCCTGAGAAAAATCATATAAGCTGTCAAATTGTTTCTGCCGTTCCAGCCACCGTTCCGACATAAATTTTTCCACTAACGCGCCCCAGACAACAATCAACAAAATCGGTACCAGTGACAACAGTGTCAGTACCCAGTCCAGCATAAACATTTTTACCAGTACAAGGACAGAGAGAAAAACGGCATCCACCAGCATAATGGTTCCCCATCCCAGAAATTCTTCGATGGTTTCCAGGTCTGTTGTAAACCATGCCATGATCGTTCCTACTTTATTTTCGTGATAATACCGTAAGGATAACCGTTCGCTCTTCAGAAACATTCTGTGACGCAGATCCGCTTCAATCCGCGTAGACGCATAAAAGATGGATAAACGCCAGACAATTCTTCCGATAAACATCACAACAGCACAATACAGAACGCCTTTGATAATCTTAAGAAAAGCATCCATATCTATGGCTTGCAATTCGACATCGGCAAACATGTCTACAATCTGTCCCATATATTCCGGAATATATAACTGAACGACATCAACAGCTACTAAACTAACAATTCCAATCAGAAAGAATAGAGCATATTTCAGATAATAGCGATTAATTAATTTGCCTGTTAACATACTGTTCTTCCCCTTTCAAATACAGCCCACAAACAATTATACTCTGACCAAAAAGATGTGCAACTACTCACACATCTTTTGACTCAGACGTTGAAATAATCTGTCAGACACGATAATACCCGTATACTGAATAAGAAAGCCAAAACATACATCAGACAGAAAATGAGCTCCCATCAGAATACGGCTGTAAGCAATCACAGCAATATACAGATAGCCTGCAAACAAAGCCGGTGTTATCTTCCGGTTTTTCTTACAATTGACTATCTTGATTAGCGCAAGAATTGTTGTTGCGTGGGCCGTATGACCGGAAGGAAACGATTTGAATTCTTCACTCACAATCTGAAATTGTTTTGCTGAATCACGAAACAGGAAATTCGGTTTCCACCACGGAAGATATGATATTTCTGCTTGATTCTGCAACAGGCGGAAACGAGGTCTGCCCCAGAACAGTTTGATTCCGTGAACCAGAACGACTCCGAACAAAACGGATGTCAGAATGTATTGTGCAACACATCTTTTTCCCTTTACATTCATGTTCTTCGTAAACCGGACAAGAAAACAAGTTACTAAACCATATATAAAAATAGCAATCGTTATAAGCCATCTTTTCTGCGGAAAGACGGTTTGCACTGTGTTTGCCGTTCCTAAAACAACCGCCAGAAAACAAGACCAACCGATAAATTTGTAAAACAGTTCGGAAGAACCGCTGTTCCTTACAATCAGCCATCCGGAAACACACAGACACACGTATACAGGAGCTTCTCCAAAGCCGGCAAATAGTATTCCGAAAAGGTTCGGATTATATATACATTCGGAAATCTGCAGATCATAAACGGTTCCTATTCCAATCAGAATAAGCAAAAAGCTGATAATTCCGATTATATGCTTACGGGTAATCATTTTTTCACCTCGCTTTTCACAGTATATCACACATAAAAAAGCAAAATACGATAAAAAATGGTAAAATGTTTCCGTTAGGAAAGAAGGTGCTTTTATGGCAAATCGTCCGCCCGGACCAAGGGGTTATCTTACAGAAGAAGAATTACAAAATAAACCGAAGGTAACGAAAGAACTACTGTTTCGTATATTTTCTTATCTGAAACCGTACTGGCTCCCGTTACTTGGAGTCTTTGCGATTATTTTATTATCATCCGTATTGGGATTATTACCTTCCATTATTACCGGAAGAATTATTGATGAAGCGATTTTAGGAAAAGACATGACGTTGCTTGTGCAGCTGGTATTACTGGCTATCATCACGCTTTCCGCATCGCAATTTGTCGGGGTATTGGAAAGTTATATCAACGGATGGGTTTCCCAGCAGATTGTTCATGATTTACGAAATGAACTGTTTGAACATCTGCAATCCATGCCGCATTCCTTTTTTACGACGGAAAAACAAGGTGATATCATTACCCGAATGAATTCGGATGTATCCGGTGTTTCCAGCGCTATCAGCGGAACGCTTACCAGTTGTGTATCCAATATCGCAACCGTTATTACCACCATTGTTGCGTTATTAAAAATGGATATCCGTCTGGCGGCTATCGGTGTGCTTGTTATTCCTTTGCTTGTATTACCGACAAAAAGCGCAGGTAAAAACCGTTGGCAATTGCTGAGTCAGTCTCAGGAAAAGCATGATGAACTGAATGATATGATGAACGAAGCACTGTCCGTATCCGGTTCTCTGCTTATCAAAATTTTTACCCAGGAAGAATACAAAGATGCCCAGTTTGACGCAATCAACAAGGAAGTAACCAATTATGCGATTAAGGAAGCACGTGCCGGTAAATGGTTCCGTGTCATCATGGGTATCTTTACCAATTTAGGACCATTGCTTATTTATCTTGCCGGCGGATACTTCATTATTTCTGCCAATGATACTACATTAACGGTCGGTGCCATTACTGCAACGGTTACCATGATCAATCGTTTATACAGGCCGGTAGAGTCCCTTCTTAATATTTCCGTAGATTTTACACGTTCACTGGCAATGTTTACGCGTATTTTTGAATATCTGGATATAGAACCATCCATTAAAAACTGCGAACATCCGGTAAAACCGGATCTGTCAAATCCGATCATCGACTACAAGAACGTGAAATTCCGCTATATCGAAGACAAACCATTGATTGAAGACTTAACGTTCCATATTCCAAGCGGTAAAATGTATGCCATTGTCGGTCCTTCCGGGTCCGGCAAAAGCACGGTAGTCAACTTACTGCCTCGTTTATATGATGCAACGGGCGGCGAAATTACCATCAATGGTGTCAACATCAAAGACATTGATTTATATCATTTACGGGACCATATCGGAATGGTTACGCAGGAAGCCTATTTATTCAACGGAACCATCCGCGATAACCTGTTGTTTGCCAAACCGGATGCAACCCAGGAAGAACTGGAAAATGCATGCAAAATCGCAAACATCCATACCTTTATCGAAAACCAGCCGGACGGTTATAATACGCAGGTCGGTAACCGCGGACTGAAGCTGTCCGGTGGAGAAAAGCAACGTCTTTCCATAGCCCGTGTTATTTTAAAGAATCCGGCAATACTGATCCTGGATGAAGCCACATCGGCATTGGATTCCATCTCGGAGAGTTCCATCCAAAACGCATTGGATATCATGATGAAAGGACGCACGTCTATCGTAATTGCACACCGGTTGTCCACTATTCTTCAGGCAGACAGAATCCTGGTAATCAGTGACGGAACAATCATTGAACAGGGCGAACACGAAGAATTGCTGAAACTGGACGGTGTATATCGTCAGTTGTACGAAACGCAATTCAGAAAAGTGATTGAAATGGAACATGAATAAAAAAACCTCGTAATGAGGTTTTTTATTTGGCTTCATAAATACTGTGAAATTCTACAATTTTGTAACCGTTCTCAATCAATTCATAATAATCAATCAGCTGATTCTGTATGTCATATGCGTATTCGTAATAGGTAGTCGACAGGATTTCTTCCTGAACCGGATCCCAGACTTCAGCCGTCTTCGTTATCATTCTTCCGCGGGAATCATAGCGGTACGTATAATATGTTGTATACAACACCATTTCGTTAACCATGGTATCTGTACTCATCAGTTCATCACCTTCGTAATGATATTCGTACGTAAACTCTTCCAGTAATGAATCCGGATTGCTGTTGTCCCAGTAGCTGGTAAATACCAGGTCACCATACTCATTATAAGAATAGACACGTGTATACGTTCCCCGTTCGTTACTGATTTCTTCCTGTATTTTACGGTTATAGGAGTCATATTGATAACGAATCGTCTCATTCTGGTTCTGTTGAGTCATCAACAGGCCGTTTTCAAAAGCATACGTGGTTGTGATATCCTGTTCGGTCATTGACTTGAGGATACCTTCAGAATCGTATTCGTATATACGTTCCCATTCTCTTTCATTTTCACGACAGACATCTTTCACTTTTACGTATTGACCGTTATCCGGTTTCAAATCCTGCAGATGGATATATGTCTTGATAATATGAGTGATACAACCCAGATATGTATCCGTAATAACTTCTTTTATAACATCTTCTCCATCATAGGTATAATCCGTAATTCCTGTAAACAACAAGGTTTCTTCTTCATCTTTTCCCAGTACCGTATAACACTCTGTGCTTCTCTGAACAATCAGCCCGTCTTTTTCCACATATTCATACCGGTAAATGGTCTGTCCGTCCTGCTCTTTGATTATTTTGGTACGGATTCTTCCCGCATCATCCGTTACGTAAGTATATTCTATAACATACATGACTCCGCCGGAACTCATGGTCGTTTCTTTTTGTAAGAATCCCTGTTCGTCATATTCTTTCTTCGTCTCGGTTTCGCCGTACATTCCGACGCTCCGTTCCGTAATACACTGTCCCTTCTCGTTATACTCATAGTACGTAATCATGCCGTCATAGTCATCACTGAACAGATATCCGTTTGTGTATTCATAGATATGAACGGATTGTACCCTTCCGTTTTCATAACGTGATATTTCGGAAGTACACTGTCCTTTTTCATTATAAGTATACCGAATCGTATAGGTATCTCCCGTTTCTCCGTCTTCTACCGTCATCTTGTCCAAAACCATCGGGTTTACCGTTACAGGTTCCGGAAGTATTGTCGGTTCTGTCGGTGTAGGTTCTGTGTCCTGATTCTGACGGCGTTCCACACACCCGAACAAAAACATGATACAAAGTAAGACAATACCGATTTTTTTCATACTATCACCTGACCTTTTGTTGTTCTGCAATAATTATAAAATCCTGTTAGTCTTCCGTAAATGCGATTGTACATTGTACGGCTTTTTTCCATCCGTTGTATTTGCGTTGACGCTGGTCGGAATCCATTGCCGGTGTAAATACACGGTCGGTGCGGGATTGAATCGAATCTGTATTTTCAAAATATCCGGTAGCTAATCCCGCCAGCAAACATGCTCCCAATGCTGTTGTTTCGGCTATGGTTCCTCTTACAACCGGAACGTTGAGAATATCTGCCTGAAATTGCATCAGAAAGTTATTGGCAGTTGCTCCGCCATCTACTTTCAAGAGCGGTAATATGGTACGGGATTCCCTGTTCATGATTTCCAGTACGTCTTTTGTCTGATAAGCAAGGGATTCCAGAGTTGCTCTGGTGAGCAGATTTTTATCGGACCCTCTGGTCAAGCCAAAAATGGCCCCTCTGGCTTTATCGTTCCAATACGGAGCACCTAATCCTACAAATGCAGGTACAACATATACACCCTCCGTATCTTTGCATAACAAAGCCATTTCTTCGGATTCCGAGGCAGACTTCATAATCTGCAACCCGTCACGTAACCATTGAACCGCACTGCCGGCAACAAAAATACTTCCTTCCAGTGCGTAAGTAATTTCATTTCGGATACCCCAAGCGATGGTAGTAACCAATCCGTTTTCCGACTTAACCGGAACTTTTCCGGTATTCATCAGCAAGAAACAGCCGGTACCATACGTATTTTTAGCGGATCCCTCTTTGAAACATCCCTGTCCGAACAAAGCAGCCTGCTGATCACCGGCAATTCCCGCAATCGGGACCTGCTGATTAAAGAAATGATATGGAGCTGTATATCCGAAAATTCCACTGGAGTCCTTGACTTCCGGTAACATGCTTTCCGGAATATCCAGTAAATCCAGGATTTCTTTATCCCAGCATAAATCATGGATATTGTACAACAGCGTACGGGAAGCATTGGAGTAATCCGTAGCGTGTACCAGATGCCCCGTCAGTTTATATAAAATCCAGCTGTCGATGGTTCCAAACAACAATTCCCCTCTACTTGCTTTTTCTCTCGCACCATCTACATGGTCCAGAATCCACTTTACTTTGGTTGCGGAGAAGTACGGATCAATTAATAATCCTGTTTTTTGTGAAAACCATTCATTTAACCCTTTTTTACGTAAATCTTCGCAGATTTCATCAGTCTGACGCGATTGCCAGACAATCGCGTGATAAACCGGTAATCCGGTTGTTTTATCCCACACGACCGTTGTTTCTCTTTGATTGGTAATCCCGATAGCTTCAACTTCGGTTGGTTGAATCTGTGCGGTAATCAATACTTCAGACAGACAGGAAAGGACACTGAGCCATATTTCATTGGCATCGTGTTCAACCCATCCCGGTTGCGGAAAATATTGTGTAAATTCTTTCTGTGCAATATTTACAATCTGAAGTTCACGATTAAAAAGAATTGCACGAGTACTTGTTGTTCCCTGATCGATGGAAAGAATATATGGTTTCATAAGAAATCTCCTTGAATGCCTATATTTTATCATAAAAAAAGACTTTGAGAGGGTACTCAAAGTCTGTTATTCATTGTTTTTGTTAGGTAAAGAGTCTGCCTTCATAAACAGTAATAAACCGGTGAAAAAGAAGAATGCCAGTGATCCGACCGCCAAAGTGATTCTTCCTGTCGCCATTTTTACGATACCAATCAGGAAGGAACCGAGGAAAGATGCACCTTTTGAAAAGATATCATACAGTCCGAAGTATTCACCGGAATTTTCAGCAGGAATAATCTTACCGTAATATGCGCGTGACAATGCCTGTATACTGCCCTGGAACATGCCTACACCAAACGCCATAATACCGAACTGGAAAAGATTTGTCAGTGTTAAAGCATACACAGCCACTACAAGATATCCGGAGATACATACTTTGATTAACGTTCCGGTACTGTACTTTTCTGACAGTTTGGAGAAAATCAGACTGAACGCAAAGGCAACTACCTGTGTCGCCAGCAAGAAAACAACCTGTCCGACCGTATTCAGATTCAAATCGGTTCCAATGTTGATTGCGTTATCAATAATCGTATTTACACCGTCAATGTACAGGAAAAATGCCAGAAGGAAATACTTTACTTTTCGGTCTTCCCTGAAGATTTTTACAATCGTATGACCGATCCGGGAGAAGCACTCCTTGACAGCTCCCTTCTGGGATTCCACATAATATTTCTGCTGATAGTTTTTCAGCAGAGGCACGGAAACCAGAAACCACCATACCGCAGTTACAGTAAATCCGATTACTCTTGCGGTTTTCTGCGAAATCAAAGCTGCTGCAGAGGCACCCAGCATTCCTTCACCGGCAACATATGCCAGCAAGCAAATCAGAAACGGAATGCAGCTTCCTATATATCCCCACGCGAATCCGTAAGACGATACCCTATCCATTCGTTCCGGTGTTGTTACATCCGTAACCATGGAATCATAAAATACCAGAGACGAACTGTACGATGCTTTTGTTACGATGAAAACCAGAATGAACGCCACCCAGTTATTGATAAAGCCGAGTAACAGACAACCGAAGACACCGATGCATAATGCCGTAGTAAAAATCGGTTTCTTAAACCCTTTGTTATCTGCAATGGTGCCGCAAATCGGTCCGATAAACGCAACAAGAATTGTAACGGCACCGGTTACGTAAGCCCAATATGACGTTTGTAATGCTGGGTCTAAACCACTTTCTGATGCGATTGCCTTGAACCAGATCGTAATCAATGAACAGGCAAGCATGGTAAAGGCTGAATTTCCCACGTCATATAATACCCAAGACCACTCCATCTTGGTAAAAGAATCTTTTTTATTTTTGTTCATACTTTCCACTCCCACACGTATTCTATCATAATCATAAATCATTATCGATAAAAATTATGTAAAACGTGATGTTTTACAACAGAACTTTTCTTACGTTGTCTGAACTTATAAATCGTGATATCCTTATACTGCTGTGCAGGAGAGTTTTATGAAACGATTACGTTACAAATGCATGATTCTCGATCATGACGATACTACGGTAAACAGTACCGCTTCCATTCATTTCCCGAGTTTTCTGATTACCATGAAAGAATTACGTCCGGAGAGTGATGATTTGAAAATGACATTGAAAGACTATTATGAAATCAACTGTAATCCGGGAATATTTTCTTATTACAAAGACGTCGCCTGTTTTTCAAAACAGGAATTACAATATGAATTTGAAACATGGAAAGATTATGTCAGTCAGCATACTCCTTCGGTTTATGAAGGTATGAAAGAACTGATTTGCGATTTTATGAATGCAGGCGGTATCCTATGTGTCGTCTCTCACAATCATGTAGAAAATATACTTCGTGATTATGATTACAACAAACTTCCCCATCCATCCTGTGTTTACGGATGTGAATATCCGGAAGAAATGAGAAAACCATCCGTTAAAATAATTGATGATATCTGTGACAGGTTTCACGTAACGAAAAAAGAGATTCTTCTGTTGGATGATCTGGTTCCGGGTTTTGAAATGGCTGTGAACGGCGGTGTTGATTACGTGGTTGCCCGTTGGGCACACGAAGCCTCCGGAGTTACGGAATTTGTGAAGAATCATAATTCACACTGTGCATATAAACCGGAAGAACTTCGTAAGTATCTTTTTGAGGAGGATGAATGCTGAGTATCATTTTCTGCAGTGCTATTGTCGCCGGAATTGTAAACGGTCTGACCGGTTTCGGAGCAGGAATCGTGATGATGCTGTTTTTCCCGAACTTTCTGTCCATCATACAGGCTCCGGCTTTATCCAGTGCCATTTCGCTGGTATTAAACGGTGAAGTCACCTGGCAATACCGTAAATATTGTGAACCGAAGAAAATTCTTTACCCTTCCGTATTATTTATAGCAGTCAGTTCCGCTGTCATTTCGTACGCCAAGTATATACCAAAGGAAATTGTTCTCAAGGTATTCGGGATTTTTCTGATTGCTCTGGCGGTCTATTTTCTTATTTTCGATAAAAACGTTTCGATTGAAGGCAACATGATTACGGCTACTGTCTGTACGGCGCTGTCCGGGGTTGCGTCGGGTTTGTTCGGCATCGGAGGGCCTCCCATGGTTCTGTATTTTCTTGCAATCTGTAAAGAAAAAGAAGAATATCTCGGAAATATCCAGGCATTCTTCATGTTAACGGGGGTTGCAAATCTGATTGTACGGTTATTGAACGGGATTTATACAATGGATCTGCTGCCATTGGTTGCTGTCGGTGTCGGCGGTATTATGGTCGGCAAGAAAATAGCCGATACTTTATTAAAGGATATTCCTGTTGAAACAATGAAAAAGCTGATTTATCTGTTTCTTGCACTATCCGGTATCTTGAATCTGATATAAAAAAACAACGTTAAATCGTTGTTTTTTTTATCTTGCGTAGTATTCTTTCATGTCATCAAGACGCAGACAAGCAAGTTTACCTTCCGGTTCCTGCATAAATAAGGAATTACCGATGACTTTCGCACCGCAATCAATATCAATAAATCCTTTCCGGTAATTAATGCGGAAGTTTTCGTTGATAGTATGTCCGCATACAAACTGATCGAACTCACTACTGTACGATTGGATAACGTCATCCGTTTTGGAAATAATACGGGTCCATACCGCTTCACATCGTAAATCATGCAGAATCCGGTCGTTTTCCGATTTGCTGAGTGTATCGTCATATACAAAGTAATCCGTCGGACAAGCATGCGCCAGAAGATATTTCTTTCCGTTGACGTCAATATCAAACCGATACGGCAAAGAATCCAGGTACGATTCGATTTCATCACGTACGGCTCTGGATGACTTCAGATATTGCTTGAAAGTATCCAGTCCGCAATTGTTCTGTAACCAATTGGCATCCAGTGTACCGTCTTCCTTGAAACTGCGAATAGTATCCAGAAACATCAGGTCATGATTTCCCATCAAAACGTGCACGTTTTCATACGTTTCATCCAGTTGCTTGACGTAAAGTAACGTCGGTACACTGTCTTTTCCCCAGTCTACGTAATCACCCAGCAAGTACAGATGATCTTTTTCCAAGTCCATCGAAGTTTCTTCCAGCAGTTTCAAAAACGGTTCCAGTTGTCCGTGAATGTCACTGATTACATATGTAGCCATAGCGCTTCTGCTTTCCTTTCGTTTCTAAAATAAAATACTCCCGATCCGGATTATTGTTGCCCCTTCTTCCAAAGCAATTGTATAATCCGAGCTCATGCCCATGGATAATTCCGTTGCCGATGGAATCATTGTCTGAAGCTTTGACAACAGGATTTTTCCTTCATGAAATACGGAACGTATGTGTTCCGTGTCTTCCGTATGCGGACCGATTACCATAATGCCCTTTACGTTCAGATGTGAGAATGAACTCACTGTTTCTGCAACCTGTTTCCAGTCAGCCGGGTCAAATCCGCTTTTTGACTGTTCAGCCGCAATGTTGAACTGCAGTAAAACAGGTATTTCCCTTTGAATTTTTGCAGCCTGTTTTTCAATTTCCTTCGCCAGTTTGATTGAATGCACGCTTTCAATCATTTCGATAAAAGGTATGATGTCTCTGACTTTGTTTGTCTGAAGATGACCGATCATATGCCATCGGATATCTTCAGGAAGACGTGTTCTTTTCTCTGTCATTTCCTGTACACGGTTTTCCGCAAACAACCGTTGTCCGGATTGATAATATTCGCTCAGTTGTTCAGCAGAACGGTATTTGGATACAACAACCAGTTCTGCGTTATATCGGTTGCACAGAGTCCGAATGCTTTCGTACGTCTCTTTATTCATAGCAGTCCCAGATCTTTCATCCAGATCGGTAATTCTTTTTTCCATGCAGATTCTGAATGGTCATCGTTTTTAAAACAATGCGGTATCACATCGACACCGGGTTTCTTCATCAGGGCACGGATAATCTGCAGATTCTGATCCGTCGCCATGGCGAAGATATCATGTGTCGGGTACTCCCTGCCTCCCCAGCTGATATATACCTGTGTATTTTCATACATATCATGTCCCAGATCCTTACGTAAGGATTTGTACATCGGATATATATACGGAGATACGCATACTGCTTTTGAATACACGTCAGAGTGTGTCAAAGCCATATATAAACTCATAATGCCACCCATGGAACTGCCGCCGATATACGTATGCTCCCTATCGGAAATCGTCGGGTATGTGCTATCAATGAAATCTTTCAGTTCCGTTGTCATCCATTCAATCAATGCCAG
>JABUSI010000217.1 GCA_021442745.1 Erysipelotrichaceae bacterium
ATTCGCGGCAATCCTAGTGATCATTCTGTACACCGTCCCGTTAACAAAACTGGTATAACCAACCTCCGGGTTGGTTTTTTTATATTTTCATTGTACATGAAAACACACATTGACGCAAAAAAAGAGGAATTACTTCCCCTTTAACACAATCAACGGATTCTCCGTATGGTTTATATTGTCGTATACTCCTTTGACGGAATGATATACCATATACTTCACGGTTGTTTCGGTATAGAACGCAATATGCGGTGTTACGATAACGTTCTGGAATGCCTGTAAGATACTCATATTCCGTTTGTTCAGTACGTCCGTACTCTTGTTCATAAAATACAGGCCGGTCTCTTCTTCCACAACATCCAGTCCGGCAGCGGATACTTTTTTCGCTTCGATGGCATCAATGATGGCCCCGGTATCAATCAAAGAACCTCTGGCCGTATTGATAATCACCACACCGTCTTTCATCTTACCGAAAGCGTCTGCATTCAGTAAATGATAATTTTGTTCGGTAGCCGGCATATGCAGACTGATGATGTCGCTTTGCGCATACAGTTCCTCTAAGGAAACGTAATCCACATCCGCATTCCGGTACAAATCATACCCGATAATCTTGCATCCGAAGCCCCGTAACCGCTGAATCACTGCCTGTCCGATTTTTCCGGTACCGATGATTCCCACGGTACAATCGTTCAGCGTAATCCCGGTTTTCCCTTCCAGAGTATAATTCTGCACTTTCGAACAATTCAGCGTAAACATCGTTTTCCGCAAACACATTAAAATCAGCATAATCGTATAATCGGCAACACAGTCCGACGGATATTCCGCCCGGCAGACTCCGATACCGAGTTGTTCGCAATATGATAAATCGATATGATCCGTTCCGATGGACCGGGTGGCGATATATCGGATTCCCTGCTGATATAACAGGTCCAGCATCGGCTTATCCAGGATGGTCGGCAACACGCTGATGGCATCGAACCCGTGACATAAAAAGACGTTCTCTTTTGTCAGATACTCTGTCGTATAGTCATATTCCATGCGATATTGTTCACAGAATTCATCAAAATACGGCTTTTCATCAAATTCCCGTAATCCGTACGCAAAAATCTTCATACTTTACTCCAGAATACCGCTTTCTTTAATAGCGGCACACATTTTCCGGATTTCTTCCGGAGGCAATACCAACGCAAACCGGACATATCCTTCCCCATTGGAACCGAACGCACTTCCCGGTGTACACAGCACACCGGCTTTTTCCACCAGATCCATACAGAACTGTTGGCTGGATGAATATTTTGCCGGAATTCTTGCCCATGAGAACATCGTTCCCTGACACTTTTCCACCGGCCAGCCGATGTCATTCAGACCGTTGTACAGGGCATCCCGCCGTGCTTCGTATTTCTTACATTGTTCCTTTACCGGATCCAATGGTCCCGTCAATGCGGCAATCGCACCGTATTGAAGCGGTAAGAACATTCCGAAATCGTATTGGGAACGAATCAGTTTCAGTCCGTCAACAATCTTCTTGTTTCCGACCACAAAGGAAATTCTCGCACCCGTTAAGTTAAAGGATTTCGATAAAGAGAAGAACTCTACACCGACTTCCTTAGCCCCCTCATGTTCCAGAAACGAACCACCGTACACACCGTCATACAGAATGTCGGAATACGCATTATCGTGCACGATAATGATGTTGTGTTTCTTCGCAAACGCAATGACTTCATCGTAGAATTCTGCCGGTGCCGTTGCACAGACCGGATTGTACGGATAGGAAACAATCATATATTTGGCATGCTGCAATACTTCTTCAGGAATCGAATCCAGTTGCGGCAGGTAATGATGTTCTTCCAGTAAATCGTAATAATACGGAGTTCCTTTGGAAAACAGTGCACTGACTTCAAAAGCCGGATACCCCGGGTTCGGAATCAATACGTAATCCCCCTGGTCACACAATGCCATTCCGATATGGCTTAATCCTTCCTGGGAACCGTTGACGCTCGTAATTTCCGTTGTGTCAAGATCCACACCGTACCGCTTCTTATAATAGGCAACAACGGCTTTCAGCAGATCCGGATGATCCACCAGGGAATACTTGAAATTGTCCGGATTCATACAAGCCTCGCTGATAGCTTTCTGAATGTGCGGGAACACTTCAAAATCCGGTGTTCCGACAAACATGTTGAACAGTTTCTTTCCGGTTGCCTCCACTTCGTTTTTCTTTTCGGTTAACGCTTTGAAAATACCCGTTTGGTACTTTCCCAAATCCTTGGATAACTGGATATCCATACACAATGCCTTCTTTCTGTACTTATATGTTCAACATTATACTCCCGTTTGCCTAAAATCATCAAAACATTTTCAACCTAAATCAGATATTGTATACTATTACCATACAGGAGGTTTTGGGTATGAAACACCTCACAAGAAAATTATTTGCCACACTTGTGGCAATCTGTCTGTTTGTACCGTTTGTACAGATAGTACATGCAGACGATGACGGGTATTATTACCAGTCCGTTCACGTTGACGTAGAAGTCAATGATGCCAGGGAATATAAGATTACGGAAACCCTGGACGTTTACTATAACGAGGAACGACACGGAATCATCCGTACGATTCCTCTGAGTTCTTCCGTGGAAAACTACAAAATCGAAGACATTTCCGTACAGGGTGCCCCGGCGGACATTTCCACATCTTCCTACAGTGCGAACATTAAAATCGGAGATGCCAATGAAACCGTAACCGGTCTGAAACGATACATTGTTTCCTACACTCTGAAACACTATAAGGATTATGATGAAGATTATGATTACGTATATCTGAATCTGTTAGGAAACGAATACGATACCTACGTGGAAACATTCAGCGCAACCATCACTCTGGATTCTTCCCTGGAAGTTCTGTCGCAAACCGTTACTTCCGGAAGCACCTATTCCACCACAAACAAATATGTCGATTTTACCAACAAAGGAAACGTATTTTCCTATTCTTCCAACCAGAAGATTCCTTCCTACAACGCCGTAACCGTACAGATGCAATTGCCGCAGGACAGCTTTGTGAATGCCCCGCAATACGTCTTTCACTTTACGGTAGAAGAAAACAACACGGAAATCGTTGTGAATGAGGAAAAGGATTATGAAGTCAGCCGGCATCTGGTTATAACGAACAATACGGATGCTGACAGTTCATATCTGTTCTCACCGGAGTTTGACGATTACTATGACGATTACGATGTTCTCGATTTCAAGGCATCCGATGATTCCACATTGTCCGTTTCCTACATTCACACATATCTGAAGCCGTACGAAACCAAGGATGTCACAGTCACGTACACCTTGCATCCGAAAACCATCAGCCGGTCAAACAACAAATTTACAATTGTTACGCGGTACGACGATGTCGAAACCAAAAACGCATCCTTCACGATTACCTACCCGGAAGACACGTTCACATATGAAGTCACTGCCGGAAGATACAACGATGAGGAAGCATCCGCTAACGACTATATCGTTACCCAAAACGGCAGTACCGTATCCCTGCAGCTTGTCAAAACGTATTACCAGGGTGAGGTTTTGGAATTGTACGTGGAACCGGATATTTCCATGTTCCATCGTCCGACACCTCCATGGTTCTATGTTTCCATGGTCATCAGCAGTATCCTGGCTTTGGGTGCCCTGTTGTTAAAACTGACAAAATTCGGCAGCAAAGTTCCGGAAACCATCGAATTCTATCCTCCGGAAGGATTGAATCCGCTGGAAATCGGTTATCTGATTGACCATACGATAGACAACAAAGACATTACGTCCATGATTCTGTACTGGGCAAGCAAAGGATGTCTGCAGATTTTCCCGGCGGCATCCAAAAACTATATCTTCAACCGTTTGCAGAATCCGCCGTTTGAGTGCCCGGCTTACGAATATGACCTGTTTGAAGGCTTCTTCGATTGCGGATTCGGCAGTGAAGTTTCCACGAACGATCTGGAAGACAACTTCTATATTTATGCCGATGCCGCAAAGAAAGCCGTAACGGAAAAGTATGCCGAATACCGGAAGACCGGAAAACTGTTCGGCCGGGAACGAAACGAACAATCCATCTGGAAGAAAACCGGCGGTATTTCGTTCTTGTTTACTGTTTTAGGATGCCTTCCTGCAATATTCAGCTGGGCCATTGCAACCTACATCAATTCCGGCGCATTGTCATTCGAATTCTTCGTGTCCGTATTTTTGGGAATCTTCATGTTTGCCGGTTTGAAAGCCGTCGCAAGAGGTCTTGCCAATCCGTACGGCAGTAAATTAGCGAGCGTATTTTTGATTATTTTCGGCGCAATCTTCACGTTTATCCCGTTTGCGATCGGAGCCGGCCTCAATTTCCAAAGCGGAAATGCCCTGTACATTTATATGGGCGGAACCATTCTTTCTGCTGTGGTAATCCTGATGACTTCCAATGTTCAGAAATACACCGAATACGGAGAACGGCTGATGTCATCGGTACTGGGTTTCCGTACCTTTATCAAAACAGCGGAAAAAGAACGTCTGGAAGCGTTACTGGAAGACAATCCGGAGTACTTCTATGACATTCTGCCATACGCTCAGGTATTGCACGTAACCTCCATCTGGGAAAAGAAGTTCGAGAACATTCTGATAGAACCACCAACCTGGTATGTCTCAGAAGCTCCGTTTACAACCAGAAGTTTTGTCCGCGATATGACAAACATGAACGACGTCGCATCCTTCAAATCAGATCCTCCTTACAGTTCATCCGATTCCGGCGGCGGATTCTCCGGCGGTGGAGGCGGATTCAGCGGAGGCGGATCCAGTGGCGGCGGTTCCGGCGGAGGAGGTTCTTCCAGCTGGTAAACCAAACAAAAAGAAATCGGGAAATTCCATTTTCCCGATTTTTTATTATTTCAGTACGGAATGGACGTATTCCGCCATTTTTCTGGCACCAAGGTCGCTTGGATGCAAATGGTCACCGCTGTCATATTCCGGCAATAACCGCAACGGGTCGTCCGGATCCCGCAGCAATTCATCGAAATCCATTACCCCGTCAATATGAGGATTAGAACGGATCCATTCGTTGACCTCTTCCCGTAACTCATTTCTGAACGGTGCATACGTTCTCCAGCCCTTCACCGGAGTTAACGTACCGATGTATACTTTATATCCTTCTTTTTTTGCCTCATCTGCCAGATACTGCAAGCCTGCTTCCAACTCTTCTGCTGTCGGTAAATCGCTCATCGGACGGAACTCGTTGACATCCGTACCGACCGGATGAATCAGATCGTTGATGCCCTGATGAATGATCATGACATCAGCTCCCTGTGCCTTCTTTTCCACTTCAAAGCGGGTTTTCGATTTGATACCGTAGCTTTCATACATCATACAGTCATACTGCCGTAAGACTCTGGCACCGGATACCGCTCTTCTGACAATGCCATGCATTCCCATCCGATGCAACTGCAGATATTCCGGCCACCCTTGTGCGGCAATGGAATCCCCGTAACATACAATGGCTCTGTTTGTGTCTTCGGTATACAATTCCACGTCGGTTAAGAAATAATTCCAGTTTGTATCCTTGCTCGTGTTCCGATCCAGTTCTTTGTTTCCGGTCTGGTTTCCTAACGCAAACTGCTTGACGGATAACGGCCCCAGGGTCGTCACACCGCAACGCATCTGTGTAAACTGCGGAAGATAATACGAAACCAGAAGATAACTGTCCGCCGGACAATCCAGCCGTGTTTCATCGGAATATACGCTTGTTCCCGGCTGTATCGTTACGGACGCATTCCCGTCAAAGGTAACGCCCGTAATTTCCCCGTCACAGATTTTCGGAAATTTCCCGGTTCCTATCGTAACGGAAGAAATCGTTACCGGTTCCGTACCTGTGAAATTGGAAAACTGCAGACGCACTTTAGTTCCGGAAAACGGAAGCAATACCGGACTGCGCAACGTAATGTCCTTAGCGTACATTTCCGGTTTATTATCCACAATTGACGGGGCATTTCCCCATATTGTTACCCATTGCATATACAATCTCCTAGATGACAAAATTACCGTTGTCAAATACGGTGACGGTTGTTCCGTCCTGTTTGATTCCTTCGATGTGCATATCACGTGTACCGAACATAAAGTCTACGTGGGTCATGGAATCGTTGGCTCCGGCTTGGGCCAGTTGTTCCCTGCTCATTTCGGTTCCACCCTTGACATTCATCGGATATGCCCGTCCCAATGCCAGATGGCAGGATGCGTTTTCATCAAACAACGTATTGTAGAACAGAATCCCCATATTACTGATCGGCGAATCGTAGGAAATCAATGCCACTTCACCCAGATAGCTGCTTCCTTCATCAAATTCCACTAAATTCTTCAGGGACTCCTCTTCTTTGTCCGCATGATAACTTACAACCTTACCGTTTTCAAACGTCAGGGAGAATCCTTCAATCAGTTTACCGGCATAACTTAACGGCAGGGAAGCAACCACTTTTCCGTATACTCCGGTCTTTTCCGGCATACAGAATACTTCTTCGGTCGGCATGTTCGGATTGAATTCGATTCCTTTTACGGTATCCTCGTTGCCACCGCACCAGATATGATCTTTAACCAGCCCGACATGCAGATCCGTTCCCAGACCGTTCGTGAAATGCAGCTCCCTGAAGTTCTGTTCGTTCAGCCAGCTGCAGTACTTTCTCAGATTGGACGTATGCTGTTTCCATTCTGCTACCGGGTCGTTGTCTTCCTGAACCCGTACAGCCGTCAGGATGGCATCCATCAGGCATTCCATTGCTTCTTCCTCTTCCTTATCCGGGAAGACCTTTTTCGCCCATCCTGCGCTTGGAAGTGCCACAATGGACCATTGACCTTCATTGGCCATCGTATAGTTCTGTAAAGGCATGAATTTCTTTCCTGATGCAATCTGGATTGCCTGCATCTTCGCCGGATCGACCTCTTTCATAAGTCCCGGTGTACCGCTGCCGATATGCAGAAAGCAGCATCCGTTATCCTGCGCCCATTTCCGCTGATCGTACATCCATTGCGGAATATCGCATAACGTTTCCGTATCAACGTTCATATATGTCTGCAGGGAATTCATTTCATCGGACCAGTCCACCTGAACGTATCCGGCCCCGGCAGCATACGCTTCCTTTACACACAATCTGACAAATTCATAGTCCCGGACCTGCGCACTGATTACCAACAGTTGTCCCGGTTGTACGTTTGCGCCCATCTTTACCGCAATCTTTGCGTATTTTTCCAGTTTGGTTTGTAAACTCATCTCATTGTTCTCCTTTTATTTTTTCATTTTGTAAAACCTGCAATACGTCTATCGCATAGGCAATACCGTCTTCATCAACCGGCTTTGTGACAACATCACTGATTTCCTTCAGTCGGTTTTCTCCCTGCCCCATCGCCACAGATACGGTAGCATGCTGCAGCATTTCATAATCGTTCAGGGAATCCCCGAACGCCACACTTTCCGTTGCCCCGACATGATTCATATAGACATCCATTCCGTGTGCTTTACTCGCAAACGACAATACCAGATCGGCATACGTTATATACGACGGAAAAGAGCGGATTTCCGGAATTTCATTGTATTCCCGGTAATCGTGTCCTTTATCCGCAAATGCCAGCATCATCAGAATCTTCTGATCGGTATACGGTTTGATCGGCGGTACCGGTTCATGCAGAAATTCCAGTGCAATCAGCGCATTTTCATTCGGCTGTTCCGTCATATTCCATCCGTCATCATGAATCAGCATCACCTGATGGCCGTTGTTTTTCGCCACATCCATCACGTGTTTTACCGTTTTGGGACTGAAATGCTTCCGTTGCAGGACGTCCTTGTTACCGTTAATCACTTCCACACCGTTTCCGCAGATATACCCGTCCCAGTCAAACATGGTATATACGATATTGTGTGTCAGGTTTTCAAACGTCCGTCCGGTTGCCAGACAGATTTTATAGCCTTCCTTCTGCAGACGTTTCAACACCGTCTGCGTCGAAAGCGGAACATTTCCCGTCTTCGTATCAACCAGCGTACCGTCCACGTCAAAAAATAATACAGGTTTCATGCAAAACATCACCTTTGACATTATAGCACAAAAAAAGAATTCCCTTTCGGGAATCCCTCGTATTACATGGTAATCTTACAAGCAATCTGCGTATTTACGACGAGATTCATGTAAATTGTCACAATAGTAACGAACTGTCAACGCAACGCCATACCCTGTCTTTGTTTCCGGCTTAACCAGAATGTTGTCACCTTCCAGTAATGCATCGTAAATAGCTTTACAAGCAGTGGTAGTATTTGTCACACCCGGTTCAACCTTAGCGTTCAAGTCTTTTGCGTTTACTTCGATGTATAACCAGTTTTGGTTATGAGCATCCCATTTCATTTCGTTGATTGTGTTCATGTAATCAGCAACTGTACATTTAGCCATTTGTATTACCTCCAACCATAGATAAATTGTATCATATTTTCCTGATGTAAACAAGAAAAAGCCGATTTTATCGGCCTTTCTGACTATGAAACCCTTTACATTACTAATCGAAGAATGCCCAGCCGCAGTAAATGTATACCAGACTGACCACAAATCCCCTGACACCAAGGAAATTGAACACCGTTTTCAATGCCGGGAATACCACA
The DNA here is from genome assembly GCA_021442745.1 of Erysipelotrichaceae bacterium. Taxonomy (GTDB): domain Bacteria; phylum Bacillota_I; class Bacilli_A; order Erysipelotrichales; family Erysipelotrichaceae; genus RGIG4607. Next base: position 8,644 of record JABUSI010000217.1, read on the forward strand.
TATCCCAGTTCCCAGCATACAAAGAAAAACACCACAAATGCCAGAATCAGTTTCTTAAACCACGATTCGTTTTTCCGGCGTTTCTTCTGACACAACGATACCCCGAACGCAAACAATACCGCATCCTTCAGCAATACCACCAGCGTACCGGCACCGTTAAACGTGAAGAATCCTTCCACCAGCCTTACAATCAATGCTCCCACCAGAGCCACCGCAATCGGTAATCCGTACTTTTTCATACTATACCTGCTTTCTGCCTCTGGCATACATCGAGGTTACCGATGCAATCCGTTTTGCCAGTCCGGCGTTGTATTGTTTCTTCTGCATTCTCCATTTCCAGTTGGTACCGACCGTACCCGGCTGGTTCATCCGCGCACTGTCATCCAGGCCGATATAATCCTGCATACATCCGATAAACACATTGGCAACCGAGCGCATACCGGCTTTGATCATCGCCCAGTTGAACTCTTCCTCTTCGGAAATATTCAGATATTCCATCGCAAATTTCATATCATTCTGTGCAACGGAATTCTTCCAGCCCATAACGGTGGAATTGTCATGCGTACCGACGTAACAGATACTGTTACGGACATACGAATGCGGAGCATGGTCGCTGGCTTCCCTGGCATCAAATCCGAACTGCAATACTTTCATCCCCGGGAATCCCGAATCATCCAGTAGTTTCTGTACTTCCGGCGTATGATATCCCAGATCCTCCGCAATGAATTCCACATCCGGGAATTTCTGTTTCAACACGGAAATAAAATCCATTCCGGCACCTTTTTTCCATACACCGTTCCGTGCCGTCTTATCCCCGTACGGAACTTCCCAATACGATTCAAATCCGCGGAAATGATCAATCCGTACGATATCAAAATAACGCGAAGTCGCTTCCACCCGTTTCATCCACCACAAGTACTGATCTTCCTTCATCTTCTTCCAGTTATACAACGGATTTCCCCATAACTGCCCGTCCGGTGTGAAATAATCCGGTGGTACACCGGCAACACCCGTCGGAAGGTTTTCCCTGTCCAGTTCAAACTGCGACGGGTTTGCCCATACGTCACAGGAATCCAACGGTACGTATATCGGCAAATCCCCGATCAGTCGAATCTTTTTACTATGCGCATAACTTTTTAAAGCATCAAACTGACGGAAAAACAGGAATTGTACAAAACTGTAGAAGTTGATATCCTCCTTCAGCAGTTTTTTATACTTTTCCACCGCTTTCGCGTCACGTAAACGGATTTCACTGTCCGGCCAGTCAATCCAGCTCTTCATTCCGAAATGCTTCTTCACACTCATATATAAGGCGTATTCTTCCAGCCAGCTCTGATTCTTCAGTTTGAAGACAATAAACTCATTCTCAAACAGATTCTTCTTTTCATACGCCTTCCGTAACACCGGCCATCTTGTTTCATACAGATACCCGTAATCCACACTGCCGGTATTCGTCTCTTTCAAGCCCTTCAGATCACTTTTGTTCAGAAAGCCCTCATTTACCAGTTCTTCCGGATCGATAAAATACGGATTCCCCGCATACGAAGAAACACTCTGGTACGGGGAATCCCCGTAACCGGTCGGTCCGATCGGCAGCATCTGCCAATACGACTGGTTACAATCCACCAGAAAATCCACAAACTCATACGCTTCCTTCCCAAACGTTCCGATTCCGTACTTTGACGGCAGGGAACTGACAGGAAGCAAGATACCCGAACTTCTGTCTAACATACATTCACCTCATACTTTTCCCTATCATCATACCATAAAAAAAGTCACCCTTTCGGATGACTTCGTTAAGAAATTACTTCTTTAAGTTGTAGAAAGCCTTCTTGCCTAAGTATTGAGCAATGTTAGCTTCACCGCGCTTGTTCAATTCGTCTTCAATACGCATCAGACGGTTGTACTTAGCAATACGGTCTGTTCTTGACAAAGAACCGGTCTTGATCTGACCTGCGTTCAAACCAACAGCGATATCAGCGATGGTTGAATCTTCGGTTTCACCGGAACGGTGAGATACTACGCATGTGTAGTTGTTCTTCTTAGCCAATTCGATAGCGTCGAATGTTTCTGTCAAAGTACCGATCTGGTTAACCTTGATCAAGATAGCGTTAGCGATACCCTTTTCGATACCTTCTTTTAAGATACCAGGGTTTGTTACGAACAGGTCGTCACCAACCAATTGAACTCTGTCGCCCAAACGGTCTGTCAACTTCTTCCATCCGTCCCAGTCAGATTCACCTAAACCGTCTTCGATGGAGATAATCGGATATTTTTCAATCCATTCAGCGTACATATCAATCATTTCTTCAGATGTCTTAACGCCACCGTTAGACTTTGTCAATTCATACATACCTGTTTCTGTGTTATGGAATTCAGATGCAGCAACGTCCATTGCGATCATCATATCTTCACCAGGCTTGTAACCTGCTTTTTCCATAGCTTCAACCAACAGCTTCAAAGGTTCTTCGTTACCGTCTACGCAGCTAGGAGCGAATCCGCCTTCGTCACCAACGTTTGTATTGTAGCCTTTAGCCTTCAATACTTTACGTAAGTTATGGAATGTTTCAGCAGACATTCTCAAAGCTTCCTTCATGTCCTTTGCACCAACCGGCATGATCATGAATTCCTGGAAGTCTACGGTAGAGTCCGCATGGGAACCACCGTTGATAACGTTACACATCGGAACAGGCAATACCTTTGCGTTGAAACCACCGAAGTAGTTATACAATGGCATACCGTAGAAATCAGCTGCTGCCAAAGCACAAGCCATGGAAACACCCAATGTAGCGTTAGCACCCAATTGCTTCTTGAATACGTCTCCGCCGCCAAGTTCCAGCATCGTGTGGTCGATCAAAGCCTGATCGCGAACATCCATACCGATAACAGCCGGAGCGATGATTGTGTTAACGTTGTTAACAGCCTTAGTTGTACCTTTACCTAAATAACGAGTCTTGTCACCGTCACGCAATTCCAAAGCTTCTCTGACACCTGTACTTGCGCCTGACGGAACCATAGCACGTCCGTAAGCACCGGATTCTGTATGTACTTCTACTTCAACAGTAGGATTACCACGGGAGTCCAATACTTCTCTTGCATAAACATCAATAATTCTTGGCATTTTAAAAAAATCCTCCTTAGATTACGTCTCAAGTATAGCACATCACCCCAATGAAATAAAGGTAGAAATCGTTCACATTTTCACATTTCCGAAGGCAAATCCACAAGGAATACTACCCGATATGTATTCTGCCGGCAATACACCCTGACCAACACAATACGTGCCGTTTTCATCCACTTTCGCTGATACGGAATCAGATGCAGAATCCCCTCCAGACGATACGTATCCGTCCAGTCAATCATAGAAATCCTACGCAGATCCCCGGAAATCCGAACCCCCTTCCGATACTCCAGATACGGTTCGATACATACCCGTTCCAGCCGGTTTTCATACCTTCTGAACAAGGCATTCGCACTCCCGGTAAGATTGGTTCCGAACAATCCCCCTGATACCGGTACAACCTCTCCCACGGAATACCCGTACACAATCCGTACAACCTCTTTCTGAAACAATTCCATACATTTGTCCCAGTTTCCATCCGTTACTTCCAGTCTGCATTTGATATAGCGCAACATCCAACCACCTCATGGTAACTGTACGTTGCTTACACGCATTTCCTATTCAATAAAAAAAGCCGATTATTTCGGCTTATTCATGAACTCTTTGAATTGTTTGTGACGCTGTCTTAACAACAGAACCGGAAAGACAATGCAACTTGCGGCAATGACCACAAGGCATGCCATCACAACGGATTGATATACGACTTCGAATGCTTCCATACAGAACCCTCCAAACGAATACTTCCGTAAAATAAAAAAATGGTGATCCGTGGGCGACTCGAACGCCCGACCCTCTGATTAAAAGTCAGATGCTCTACCGACTGAGCTAACGGATCAGCAATGGCTGGGGCACCTGGATTCGAACCAGGGCAATGCCAGAGTCAAAGTCTGGTGCCTTACCGCTTGGCTATGCCCCAAAAAGAAAAGTGGTGGGGAGAGGCAGATTCGAACTGCCGAACCCGATGGGAACTGAGTTACAGTCAGTCGCGTTTAGCCACTTCGCTATCTCCCCACTTCTGGTGCCGGATATAGGACTCGAACCTACAACCTACTGATTACAAATCAGTTGCTCTGCCAGTTGAGCTAATCCGGCGACTTCTCATAAAAATGGTGGAGGTTAACGGGCTCGAACCGCTGACCCTCTGCTTGTAAGGCAGATGCTCT
>JABUSI010000297.1 GCA_021442745.1 Erysipelotrichaceae bacterium
AATTAAAACTTAACTACATCTCTCAATGCAGATTTGCTGTTCTGATATTGTACCTGGTACCACAGTTCTACACCGTGTTCTTCCAACCAGCGCAATACTTCTTTATCAGATTCTGTCAGCCACAGGTTGATACCGTAGTTGGTCTGTGGTTCTGCAGAGTCCGGTCTCTGATAGAATCCTGCACAGTTCAGGTTAGGAATCTTAGCACCGTGTTCGATGGCTTCCTTCGCATCGGTGATGTAACGGAATACTACGAACGTCTTGGTTCCCCAGTAATCATCTTCCTGGTCAATCTTCGCAAATGTCTTCGGAGATACTACGTCAAATTCTGCTCCGCCCGGCAAAGCCAGTTCCAGCAATGTGCGAGCTTCTTCATCCTTGGAAACACCTTCGTTTACAACGATGAATTCATCCGGATTCATGATTCTGCCGAATGTTGAGATAACCTGTCCATGCAACATTCTTTCGTCTAATTTGTATAAAGCAACAGCCATTTTCTTAATCCTCCCAATACTAGTACTTTACTTTATTTTTTAATGGTTCTTCCTTAAAGTAGAAAGATACACGGTAAATCAGTTCAACGCCTAATTTCTCCAGTTCGCGGAAACATTCAATATCATGATCATCTACGTTTAACGCAGGGCCATACTCCTTTTCTGTCGGACGGTTCGGACGAGAATACATTCCGCCGACATTCAGTTTGTCAATCTTGACACCTTTTCTTGCGCAAGCCAATGCATCATCGATGTACCGGAATACCACAAACGTATGATTTCCCCAGTAATCGTTGTCCGCATCAATCTTCGCAAACGTATCGCAGGATACGCAGTCGAAATCTGCACCGGCAGGAACAGCCAGTTCCAGCAAGGTGCGTTCGTTTTCATCCTTGCAGACTTCATCGTTTACCACGATGTATTCGTCAATATTCATTACTTTTGAGAAAGTCGTTACCACCTGTCCGTGCAACATTCTTTCGTCAACTCTAAACATCTCTACGCCCACGACGTTCTCCTCCTCTCGCCTTCGGTGCTTCTTCTACCATACCGATAGAATCTTTGCACGTTGCGACTACCGGAATCAGATCTTCCTTGGTAGCGTACATATCTTTCATCAACAGAATTTCCAGCAAACTCGGCAAGTTCATACCGTAAATGATTGTCACCGGATACTTCTGAGACAACATAAAGGATGCGTTGAACGGAGATCCGGATTTCAGATCACAGAAAATGATAACGTGATTCTTTTCCGGTTCAAATTTAATCAACTGTTCCTCAATACGTCCTTTTAATACATCCAAACTGTCATTCGGATAAAAATTTACAGCAGCCACCTGTTCCGGATCCTGTTGCCCGGCAATCATTCCAACGGAATACAAAAATGCACTGGACAACTCACCGTGAGCAGTCAAAATAATTTTTGTCATTGTTTTCCCTCCTGCCGCACTCTCGTGCAAGCGGTTACATCATACTCCTATGTTACCATAGGAACTTATTTTTGTACCAGTATTTTTTACGGAAATTAAGATAGTCGGTTTAAGAAAAAGGGGTCCACGTTGTGAACCCCTATCGCATTGTTCTGATTCAGAATTAGCAGAAAATGACAACGCCTGTGAATTGAGCGATCAATGTAGATACCAACGCAATAGCGAATACCAACACGATCAACTTTGTGGTTGTCCAGCCCTTCTTCATCAAGCTAGCCATGAACATAACTAAGCACAGAGGCAAGATACTTGGAATTAAGCCATCCAATACTTCTTGGATCTTTGTAGTAATTTCTACGCCTTCTTGTAATGTTGTGTTACCTGCAGCATCGGTTACGTATGCATTACCTGTTACAGTAATCTGCAAACCGGTATTCAAGGATACCCAGGAAGCTGTCAATACACCTAATACCATCAGACCTAATACAGAAGCACCTGTAGAGATCTTATCAACGATGTTAGATGACTTGATGGTAGACAACATAGATGTTCCCATCTTATAACCGTAAACCAATGAGATGTAACGGAACGCGAAGTTGAATACGTTCCAGATAATGAACGTAACGATTGGACCCAATACGGAACCGGCAGCAGCCATAGAAGCACCGATTGAGCAAGCGATCGGACGGAATGTACCCCAACCTAAGGAGTCACCGATACCAGCGAAAGGACCCATCAAACCAACCTTGATGTTGTTTACGGAATCTTCTAATTCTGTAGTATCTTCATCCGGTCCGGCATTAGCAATCTTTTCTTCCAAAGCCAATGTTGTACCCTGAATAGGCGGGATTAACAAAGGCATTGTGTTAAACATTTCCAAATGACGCTTCAAAGCGCGTTTCATCTTTGCAGGATCGTCATCGTATAACTTGTGGAATACCTTCTGGAATGCGAACAAGTAACCCAATGATTGGAAACGTTCGTAGTTGATAGCACCCATGTCATAGAATGAACGCCAGTAAACTGAATTAATATCAGCTTGAGTAATTTTCTTTTCAGCCATTTTTACGTTTCCTCCTTATTACGCTTCTCTACTTCTACGTCTCTTTTCAGGAGCAGCAGATCCACCATCGTTGTTTACATACAACAATGCAGCAGCCAAACCAAGAACAGCTGTAGGAACCAAGCCCATGCCAAGAGCAGCAGCCAATACGAAACCGATCATGAAGAACGGAGTCAGTTTTGGCTTGTTCATCAATACGAACAACATAGCGAATCCGACAGAAGCCATCATACCACCGGCAAGGTTCAACCAATTGCTCAACCAGCCCGGCAATACGATCTTAGCTACAACGTCAGAACCGAATGCTACCAGGAAGAATGCAGGTAAAGCACCTTGTAAGAACCACAATGGCAATGTCCAGTACATAACACCACATGTCTTATCCAGGTCACCTTGTTCTGCATATTCATCAGCCTTATGCATAGCACCGATGTTGATTGTCCAGATAGCCATCTGTAACATCTGAGCAACGGAAGCCAATGCAACACCTAAAGATACAGCCTGGTTTGCAGAAATTGCACCGTTAGAGATACAAGCTGCAGCAGTTGCCAATGCTGTAGCGGAGCAAGCATCTGGTGGAATAGCAGCACCAACAGAGATAACTCCTAAGAAAACGAATTCAAGACCAGAGCCTACAGCAAGACCCATGGACAAGTTGCCCAATACCAAGCCCATCAACGGACCTACCAGGATTGGACGGTTGATTTGTGTATGGAAACCACCGTAGATGTCCCATTCACAGATACCAGCTACTAATGCAACGATTAGCGCTTGACCAATATTTCCCATCTTTTCTTCCTCCTTTTTTTGAAAATTTTGAAATGATGTGATTATATTGAGCGCAAAAAAACAAAAGTGCTGTGTTTTGTTTTCCTGCACCGAATACCTGAATTTTCGAGAATGATTTTTTCGTGTTTGTTTTCTCTCGACATAGACAAAATAACACTCAATGAAAGCGGTGTCAATACCTATTTCCCACATTTCACACACAATTCACACAATCCAAAACCCGTGATTTCCTTTATCACACCTCGTTTCGGTGCTATAATTTTCGCATAGAAAAGAGGTATTCTGCATGAAATCATACATTGATCTCCGCTCCGATACGGTCACTCTGCAACCGTTGGAAATGCGCAAAGCGATGTTCGAAGCGGAAGTCGGAGACTCCATCTACGACGACGACCCGACCACCATCGAACTGGAAAAACTGGCTGCCGAAATCACCGGCAAGGAAGCTGCCATCTTCGTATTGAGCGGTACCATGGGAAATCAGTTGTCCATCATGAGTCAGACAAGGCGTGCCGACCAGATTCTGTTAGGTGCACACGCTCATATCATCGAACACGAATGCGGTGCTCCTGCCGTACTAAGCGGTGTCAACTTCCGTCTGATTTTCAATCCGGACGATCGCATTTATCCTGCCGACATTGAAAACTATGTCACCCCGGAAGACGTCCATATGCCGCACACTACTCTGTTGTGTCTGGAAAACGCCTTAGGTAACGGTACCGTCGTTCCGTTGGACGTGATGAAAGAAGATTACGAAACCGCTCATCGGATGGGACTGCGCGTTCATCTGGACGGAGCCCGTTTATTCAATGCCGCACACGCCCTGCACTGTGACGTCAAAGACATCACACAATATTGTGACAGCGTCACCTTCTGCTTATCCAAAGGCTTATCCGCTCCAATCGGATCCATGATTTGTGGAGGAAAAGAGTTCATTGCCCGGGTCAAACGCAATCGCAAACTGGTCGGCGGAGGCTTACGGCAATCCGGATACCTCGCAGCAGCCGGCATCTATGCCCTCAACCATATGGTTGACAGACTGCAGGATGACCACGACAACGCCGCCTATCTGGCAGAAAAACTGTCCGCTCTTCCTTATTTATATATAAATAACGAATTACGGGATATCAACATGGTCTTCTTCCGTATTGAGAAAGAAGGATTCGACCACGACGGATTCGTACGGTATCTGTACGATCATGACGTCAAAATCAACGGACAGGACAAAGGAATCTACCGCTTTGTCACCCATTACGGTATCGAAAAGAAAGACATCGACACCGTCATTGAACTGATGAAACACTATTTACAATAAAGGAGAACTCATATGTCATTGGAAAACTATCCGAAAGTCGCAGCGAAGTTCGTCAGCGAACTGCCGACAGGAATCTTTTTAACCGCCCAAAAAGACGGCATTGCCAACTCCATGGTCATCGGCTGGGCAACCATCGGCCGGGTCTGGAGCCGTCCGACCGTCACCATCTACGTCCGTCCGCAAAGATATACGCACGATTTACTGGAAAAAGCAACGTCCTTTACCGTCAGTATTCCGGCGCATGGCGAACTGAAAGAAGCAATCCGTGTATTGGGAACCGAATCCGGCAGAAACCAGGACAAGCATGCAAAGTGCAATCTGACCCTGCACGAATCCTTAACCGTTGATACACCGTATATCGAAGATTGTGAAGCCTGGATTGAATGCCGTATCATGTACCGTCAATGGATGCACGATACCGATGATCCGGTTATTTCCCGGCAATATCCGGAAAAAGATTATCATGAAATCCTGTACGGAGAAATCCTGCATTGCGGTATCAGGGAGTAAGTATGAGAAAATTTTCGGAAATACCGTATACCCGTCCGGATCTTGATTCGTACAAATCGGAAATGAACGGCTATATCGAACAGATACAAAACGCAAAAAGCGCAAAGGAACAGTTCGACCTCTTTACCGCCTGCAATAAGCTGCGGAACCGGATATCCAGCGAACAGACCGTGTGTTTCATCCGTCATTCCATTGATACGACCGATACATTCTATAATCAGGAAACCGAATACTGGGACGAATTCGGCCCTCTGTACACCGAAACGGACAACCGTCTGTACCACGTTCTGTTAAACAGCCCGTATCGCGAACAACTGGAAACAATGATTCCGAAGGTATTCTTTTCCTTGCTGGAATGTTCCGTCAGATCCTTTGACCCTTGTATCATCGAAGATTTGCAACAGGAAAACAAACTGGTCACCGACTACAACAAGCTCATCGCATCCGCCAAAATTGAGTACGAAAATGGAGTGTACAACCTTGCACAGATGAAAGCCTTCACATCAGTCAGTGACCGCGACAAGCGGAAGGAAGCATACGATGCCAGAATGTCATTCTTTGAAGACCACGAACGAGAACTGGATGACATCTACGATTCCTTAGTCAAAGTACGTACCCGGATGGCACAGAAACTCGGTTACGAGAACTACATTCCGCTGGGTTACTACCGGATGAGCCGCCTGGACTACGACAAGGAAATGGTCGCCAGCTACCGAAGACAGATTCTGGAAGATATCGTACCGCTCACCCAATCCTTACGCCAACGCCAGAAAACCCGTTTAGGATACGACCGCCTGCACTATTATGATGAAGACTATCAGTTTGCATCCGGAAACCCGAAACCAATCGGTTCCTTTGAAGACACCATCCGGGCCGGTCAGAAGATGTATCACGAATTATCCGAAGAAACCGGAACGTTCATCGATGCCATGATGGAATACGAGATGATGGACCTGGTTTCCAAGGCCGGAAAGGAATCCGGCGGGTACTCCACGTACATCCAGGATGAGCAGGCACCGTTCATTTTCTCTAACTTTAACGGAACCGACGGCGACGTCAACGTATTGACCCATGAGGCAGGACACGCTTTTCAGTCCTGGCAATCCCGCCGGATTACCATTCCGGAATTATCTTACCCGACCATGGAAAGCTGTGAAATCCATTCCATGAGTATGGAATTCTTTACCCACCCGTGGATGGAACTGTTCTTCGGCGACAAAGCCGACCAATACCGCTTTATGCATGCTCAGGATGCCTTAACCTTCTTACCGTACGGCGTACTGGTCGATCATTTCCAGCATGTCGTCTACGAAAACCCGAAGATGACACCGGGCAAACGCAAAGCCGCCTGGAGAGAGCTGGAGAAGCAATATCTTCCGCATAAGGATTATGAGGGTTGTGACTTACTCGAACGCGGTGGCTGGTGGTACCAGCAGGGACACATTTTTGCAGCCCCGTTCTACTATATCGATTACACCCTGGCACAGGTCTGTGCCCTGCAATTCTTTGTCCGGATTCAGAAAAACGATCCCGACGCATGGAACGATTACGTCGAATTGTGTAAAGTCGGCGGAACCCAATCGTTCGTACAGCTTTGCGAATATGCCAATCTGAAGGTACCGTTTGAAGACGGATGCATCAAAGACATTGCCGATACGATGAGAATCTGGCTGGATTCCATCGATGACTCCGAATTCTAGAAGCCGTTTTCCGGCTTCTTTTTTTCGCAAAGTATTGTATAATGATTTTTGGAAAAAATGAGGAATTTCAGATGAACGATGTAATGTTTGTGATTGAGATTATCGGTGTCATTTCGTTTGCGGTTTCCGGCTCCATCGTTGCGATGAAACGGGAATGCGACCTGTTCGGAGTCATCGTATTGGGTGTCGCCACCGCTACCGGCGGAGGAATCATCCGGGATATGTTGCTGGGGATTCACCCTCCTATTTTCTTTCAGAAACCCATCTATGCGGCAATTGCTGCCTTCAGCAGTGTCCTGGCTTTTCTGGTTGTCTATTTCAATCACGGCACGTTTACGAAACACAAGAAACAGATTGAATATCTGGATCTGATTTCCGACTCCCTCGGTTTAGGAATCTTCGTCGTTGTCGGAATCAACACAACCATCAGTCAGGGAAGTCAAAGCCTGTTTCTCATCCAGTTCATCGGTATTATGACCGGTGTCGGCGGAGGAATCCTCCGGGATATGATGGCCGTCCAGATTCCGATGGTATTACGGAAACGGATTTATGCCGTTGCCGCCTTACTCGGAGGTCTTGTCTACTATTATTCCTTAGCTGTTTTACCGCCATCCCTGGCTACCGTCGTATCCATCGGCTTTACGGTAACCATCCGGGCCCTGGCGGCACATTATAAATGGAATTTACCGAAAGTATCCTTAAAAGGATGACGTAAAAAAAGAAATCTTCACGATTTCTTTTTTTCTTCGACAAACGCAACGGCAATGGCGTTCGGACCGATATGCGTTCCGATGGTTGCCCCTACGCAACTGATTGGCAGATGATCGATATTTCCCTTCCAGACGGATTCACTGTCTGTAATATATTTCTGCAACATATGATCGGATAATCCCGTATATCCCAGATGCACAGGCATAGAGAACTCAATGCCTGTTTTTTCAATTTCCCGGATCAGATAGTTACCGGCATTTCTGGAACCTCTGGCTTTTCCCAGCACTTTGACTTCACCGTCTTCCACACAGATGACCGGTTTGATTGACAAGACGCCTCCGACCATTGCCACCGTCGGTGAAATTCTTCCGCCCTTTTTCAGATATTCCAGTGTATCCAGCATCGCCAGAAGATGAATCTTTCCCTTTGTTTCTTCCAGTTCCCTCACGATTTCCTTCATATTCTTTCCCTGCTGAATCCGGTTTACCGCAAGGTCAATGAGAATCTGCTGTCCCAGCGTCACGTTCAGGCTGTCAACCACTGTGACCTTTCCTTCAAACTCCATAGAAGCCAATACAGCGCTCTGATAGCACCCTGACAACTTGCTGCTGATACAGATTACCAGGATCTCATTATCCTTCTTTAACGCCTTCTGAAAGGCTTCTGTATACGCTCCCGGAGATATCAGACTGGTGGTCGGAAATTCTTCCCCCTCAATCAGTTTTTCATAGAATTCCTTCGGTGTAATCGTCACACCATCGAGAAATACCTCATTTCCGAACGTCACGGACATCGGCAATACCGTAACCCTGTCCCGATACCCGTTTGGTAAATCCGATGCGGACTCTGTAATAATACGAATGCTCATACGTTATTCCTCCATACTGTTCTTACGGAGATACTCTTTTAAATTTGACAGGATGGTGTTCATACAACGGAAATACAATTCTTTCTCTTCTTCCGAAAGCCCCGTGCCTCCTAACGCCAGTATGGCATCCACCCGCTGGTTCATCCGATGATTCAGTTCCTTCCCCTGATCGCTTAACAAAAGCCGGGAACGGTATCCTTTGACATTGTTTTCATATCGGACCAGACCATACTTTAGAAGCTGGGATACGGTACGCGATACGGCAGCCTTATCTTCCTTGCATAACGACGTCAGTTGTGCCGATGTCAGGCCCTCTTCGTTTTTCCCCAGATAATGCATGCACATGACGTGAGATGCCCGTAATCCGTACTGTTTCATTTCCAGATCCTTGATTTTCTGGATGCAACGGTTCAGTTCCAGTACATTCCCCGCAAAATCTTCAAATCTTGTGTTCATAGTTCCTCCGAATTGTTGAATTTTCAACATTAACAGTATACCTGTATATTGTTGATTTTTCAACTTCTTGTTGCACAAAAAAAAGAAGAATCCGAAGATTCTTCTATTCAGCTGCAGGATGTTCTTCCAGTAAAGCGAAATGGTGATCGCGGCTTTCTTCCAGAATGTTCATGATGTGGTCGAAAATACGTTCCACGTCAACCAGAATGTTTGCGTACAATACGCAGGCTTCCGGTGTACACTGCTGATTCTGCAACCGCGTAATCTGTAAGTCATGATACTGTTCCGTCAGCATATCCACACTGTCTTCGATATTCTCCAATGCGTCCATCGCACTGATATCAACGGAAACGTCCTTGTATTTGATGTAATTGAAACTGTCAAACATCATCTTAGCCAGTTCCGTCAGTTCTTCCATGGCTTCCGGATTCAGTTCCGTTTTACCCGCCGATTCCATCAGGTTCTTCGCATGGTCACCCAATCGTTCCAGGTCGGTGGAAATCTTAAACAGAGACATACAGACTTCCGAATCGTGATGACGCAATTCCAGAGTCGAGATGTTATCCATAAATGCAGTGATATCCTCAACGCACTTGTTGATTTTCACTTCCGTACGATACAAGCCTTCCTTCTGTGTTGTATCGTGATTCAGCAAGCCGTCCATACCGATGGTCAGATTTTCCAGAACCATATCCAGCATGTACTTGATTTCCTTACGCAATGCCGTAGTCGCAACCGTAGCACTACCGATCTGGTTGACGGAAATCGCCGCAACAGACATGATATCCTGTTCTTCGTCATCATTACCAGGGATGACCAGACGAGCCAGTTTTACCAATTGTAATCCGAACGGAATAAACATCAGGGTTGTTGCACACTTGTAAATGGTATTCGCATTCGCAATCTGTGTCTTAACGACAGCAGACGTTCCTTCAATGAAGGACACAAACGGAATAAACTGAATCAGAATCGCAAACACAATGGAACCGATGACGTTATACAGAAAGTGAATCATAGCGGTTCTCTTAGCATTCCGGTTCGCACCTAAAGATACGATAGCTGCCGTTACGCAAGTACCGATGTTGGTACCCAGAATCAGATAAATACAGTTGGACATCGTAATGGCACCCGTTGTGGAAATTGCCTGCAGAATACCGATGGTTGCACCGGAAGACTGAATCAGAGCCGTCACTGCCGCACCACCGATGATACCGATAACCGGATTGGTAAAGGTCATCATGAAATCCGCAAATTCCGGCATCGTACGAAGCGGACCAACCGCACCGCTCATCATGCCCATACCCAGAAACAGAATACCCATACCGGCAACAATTGTTCCCAGGTCATTGATTTTCTGTTTTTTGATAAACACGATCATAATGACACCTAACATCGCCATGATTGCCGCAAAATCACTGATATTCAATGCGACTAACTGCGTTGTGAACGTAGCACCGATGTTAGCTCCCATAATAATCCATACAACCTGTTCCAAAGTCATGATTCCGGAGTTTACGAAGGTAACCAGCATGACCGTCGTAGCTGATGAACTCTGTACCAGGGCCGTTACGGCAATACCGACAAATATTGCCACAAACTTGTTCGATGTCAGTTTTTCCAGTATGGTCTTCATCTGGTTACCGGCAACCAGTTCCAGACCGTTTGACATCATTTTCATACCATATAGGAATAAGGCAAGACCACCCATCATTCCTATGATCATTTCAAACATTTCTTCTCTCCTTACCGTTTTCAACGGTTCCGATAAGCGTATGCTTATACAGTCTAATGATACCATAAAAAAAGGAAATATAGGCAGTAAACTGCTATATTTCCAATGTAAGTGTTATCAATTTCCTGAAAGGTGTTTCACTAAAGTATCGATAGCCATCAGATACCCGTCATCCCCATATCCTGCAATCTGCGCGATACAAGCCATGGCCGGATAGGAAATATGACGGAACGATTCCCTTTGCGAAATATCGGACAGATGCACTTCCACACAAGGAATCGGGGCAATCGCTTTCAGGGCATCCAGAATCGCAACCGACGTATGGGTATACGCCCCCGGATTCATCACAATCCCGTCGTACTTTTCAAAATACGCTTCCTGGATCCAATCCACCAGGTCACCCTCATGATTACTTTGCAGGATTCTGATTTCAATGTTTCTTTCTGCCGCGTAGTCTTCAATTTTTTTCACGATAGCCGGATAATCCCGTTTCCCGTAAATGTCCGGCTCCCGGATTCCGATCATATTGATATTCGGTCCGTTCAATACCAACAGTTTCATTCCCATACCTCCACACCGATTCCTAAGGATTTCACATCCTCAAAGAACTTCGGATACGATTTACTGACTGCCTGTGCCCCGTCAATGACCACTTCCATATCGTTACAGACGGCATAGATTGTCAGTGCCATAACAATACGATGATCGTTATGACCGGATAATTCCGCTTCCGGCTGACGGGCAGCCGTACCGTAAACCGTCACGTCATCTTCCCCGACATCCATCCGGACGCCGAATCTCTCCAGTTCCTGACGCATCGCTTCCACCCGGTCACTCTCTTTGATTGTCAATCGTTTCGTATGCACAAAATGACAGCTTCCTTCCGCCATTGCCGCTGCCGCAAACAGAACCGGTCCCAGATCCGGACAATCCTCCAGATCCATTTCCGTTCCCGTCATCTTCTGCGCCGTAACCGATACGGCGTTTTCTTCCGTAATCGTGGCGCCCATCGCTTCAAGATACCGGAAAACGGCATGGTCCGCTTGTTTACTCAACGGATTGACACCCTTCAGAACCAGCGGTGTTTTATACGCCGATAACACCGCCCAGAAGGCTGCCTGCGAATCATCGGCTTCCACTGCATAATGACACGGGCGATACTTCTGGTTTCCCTTAATCCGAAACGTCAGTTCATCTTTCTGTTCTATGGTAATCCCAAACGTCCGCAGCACATCCAGCGTCAGCCCGACGTAACTCTTTGACGCAAACGGCGGAACAATCCGTAAAACGGAATCTTCCTTAGCCAGAGGAAGTGCCAGCAGTAATCCGGTAATAAACTGTGACGACACGTTTCCGTCCACTACGTAGGTTTTCCCTTGCAACGGTCCGCAGATTTCAACAGACGAACCGGTCTGCACAAAGCGCAGATTATTTTCTTCAAACAGATTCTGATACACCGACAGCGGTCGCTGCAGTAATCTTCCTTTTCCCGTAAACTTCACCGGTTTCCCGCTCATCGCAAAGACCGGAATCAGAAACCGTAACGTTGAACCCGACTCTTCACAACACAGCGCATCATTTACCATCTTCCCTTGCGATGTACCGGTAATCACCACGGCATCGTCCTTACAATCTATTTCCGCACCCCATGCTCTCATACAGGCAATCGTCGCATCAATATCCGACGAATGATCCAGATTGGTAATCGTGCTTGTGCCTTCCGCCAATGAAGCGGCAATAATTGCCCTGTGTCCCAAAGACTTACCGGAAGGAATCCGTATTTCCGTATTCGTAACCGGATTCGGGATAATTCGTACTTTCATACTTCCTCCTACAATTTACCGCGTACGGTAATGACTTCCACGATTTCCTCAATGGTATCCTCAATATTCCTGTTGTTTTTAATCACACAGTCACTCGCACTGTGATACAGACTGTCCCGGACTTCAAACATCTTCTGCAACGCTTCCTTACTCGTCGACAACGGACGGTTTCCGCCTACCAGAAGATCTTCTATCGGCCGGTCAATGTATACGACATAACCGTTTCTGCGCAGACTGTCCCGGTTTTCTTTCCGCAACACCGAACCGCCTCCGGTCGAAATAATCTGATGCGTCTGTAACGACAACTGTTCACACACTTCGCTTTCCAGATCCCTAAATGCCGTCTCTCCATACATCGCAAAAATATCCGGAATCGACATTCCCGCCTTCTTCACGATTTCCTCATCCACTTCAATCACCTTATGGTCAAAATGACTCGTTAACGCACTTGCCAGTGTCGTCTTTCCGCTGCTTGGCATCCCTACCAGAACAATATTCTCTTTTTCCACCTGCAGTTTTCTGGTTAACG
>JABUSI010000313.1 GCA_021442745.1 Erysipelotrichaceae bacterium
ATCAAGGTGCTGTCGTATACGCTGGTAGCCGGTTCCCTGGAAGATCTGAATCTGGAAGATTTCATATCCACGTTAACGGAAAACTCCTTAGGAAAAATCGGGGGAGTCATCTTTGCGAGTGCGACACAGGGAATTGTGAATGCGTTAATGACCTTGCGGATTGCGACCATTACCAAAAACTACCTGCTGAATGCCAACGTGTATCAGACCAAGGAGGAATTAAAAAAGAATTCCTTTGCGGAAGCGATGAAATTACTGAAAGAAATCGCCGCAACGGAAGTCAGCAGGAAGTTTGTCAATCCGGTAAAGGGACTGTTCAAACGGAAGGAAGACGTATATATCGGGTAAAAGGCAGAGAAATCTGTCTTTTTCTTCAGGGTAATGTGGTAAAATAGAAAAAAGAATGTGCGGACAAATACGATAGAAGAAAACCGGTTCTTTTTTGCCGGCTTGTTTGCGTAAGGAGTGAAAATGATGAAAAAAGGGTTTATCAGGGATTTCCTGATTATGGTTTTAGGGGCTATGACAATCGGTGGCGGAGTGGTGTTTATCATTTATGCCGGATTGGGTGCAGATGCGATGACGACCCTGGAAAACGGGTTGTATGTCACATTGAATATCCCGCTGTCCTTGTCCCCGTTGTTAGCGAATGCGTTTTTTCTGGTATTGTTGTTTCTTTTGGATAAGAAGAGAGTATCCATCGGGACGGTTGTATGTCCGTTCTGTATTACGTTAGGGATTGAAGTGTTTACACTGTTTATTCCGGAAGTGTCTTCCATGGTATTACGTGTTGTGTATATGTTTGCGGGTATTGTGGTTGTCGCCTTGGGAATCGGGATCGGGGCACAATCACCGACAGGCTCCAATCCGTATGACGGATTCATTCTGGCTGTCAGTGACAGGATTCACAAACCGTATAATACGATGCGTCCGTGTTTTGATGCCGTAGTATTGATTGCCGGTGTTCTGTTAAAGGGAAGCTGGGGGATCGGTACGGTACTGGCGATTACTTTGACCGGTGTCATCGGGCAGTTCTTTATGAACTTACTGAAGAAAGTGTTTTAGAAACTAAAATATGCAGCCGTATGGCTGCACATTTTTTATCTTTCTACGTGAAGAATGACGTCTCCCTTGGCGAGGGAACCGGTTGTCTTTACGACGTCCTTGAAATCCGGGGTATTGGTAATGATGACCATAACGGTGGAATCATAGCCTTTTTCCTTGACTAAGTCTAAGTCTACGTTAACCAATACGTCGCCGGTACGTACGGTATCGCCTTGTTTGACTTTGGACTTGAACCCTTCCCCGTTCAGGTTGACGGTATCGATACCGATGTGTAACAGTACTTCAATACCGTTTTCGGTCTGAATGCCGTAGGCATGTCCTGTCGGGAAGGCAACGGTTACCTTACCGGAAACCGGAGAGCAAACCTTACCGTTATTCAATTGTACGCCGACGCCTTTTCCTAACATTTCACCCGCAAATACCGGGTCGCTTACTTCGGTAATGTCAACGACTGTTCCGTCACCGATGTTTACGATATCATCCGTTACCGGAGCCGGTGTCGTATCTTTCTTTTTAAACGCATCAAATAATCCCATATACAAATCCTCCTAGTACATTGTAGTAATTGTACCACTTTCCTGTAAGCGATTTCTACGAAAACGAGTCACGTAAACGTGCTTTTTTCTTGTGAAAGTTCATTTGCTTGCGCTATACTCTTCTATTAGTCAGGAGAGATGCGTATGTCAGTTTTTGAAGAAAAGAACGTCACAAAAGCGATTATCCGGGTTTCCGTACCGGCAATGTTAGGTCAGGTTGCGACGTTGATTTACAACATGGCGGATATTTATTTCGTATCCTTAACCAAAGCACCGGCACAGATTGCGGCGGTTACGTTGTGTTCCCCGGTGATGCTGATCATTATGTCGATTGCGGGAGTATTCGGAACCGGTGGTTCCAGTGTCATTGCCCGACTGATCGGACAGGGTGAACGGGAAGAAAGTAAACGGGTATTGAATTTCTGTAACTATGCAACGTTAGGAATCGGTATTCTGGTGATGGTACTGGGAATCCTCTTTAACAGCAACATTGCGGGAGTCATCGGTGCGGATGCGGAAAATATGGAATATACGTGCCAGTATCTGAGTTATATCTTTTACGGTACGCCGTTTGTGATGCTGGCAAACAGTTATACGCATTTGTTCCGGTCTACCGGATTGATTAAGCAGGCAACAACGAGTCTGTTTATCGGAAACGGTACGAATATCGTACTGGATTTCCTGTTTATTGTGGTATTTAAAATGGGTACGGCAGGGGCTGCTTTGGCAACCTCCCTGGGATTCTTTGTGTCCACTATCTATTGTTTAGCTTGTATGATTGCCCAGAAAAACGACGGAAACGATCTGATTTCCTTGTCGTTATCGGATTTCAGACCGACCTGGGATATGGTTAAGAGTGTGGTTGTGATTGGCGTTCCGGGTGCGTTGATTACGGCATTGCTGAGCATTTCCAATATCATTCAGAACAATTACATCAGTCTGTATACTTCCGATGCCGTGGCAGCATTCGGTATTTCCCATAAAGTGAACCTGGTGCCGATTCTGTTATCCGTCGGTATGTCCCAGGGAGTGGCACCGCTTGTCGGGTATCATTACGGGGCTAAGAACATCGGTCAGATGAAGAAGACGGCAAACCGTGCCATTGTGTATGAAGTACTGCTGGGTGCCGTATTTACGGTATTGTATCTGATGGGAAGTACGGTACTGGCAGGTCTGTTTATGCACGAGGAAGGCTTGATTGCCTTAACGTCGGGTATGATCCGGATTATGTGTATATCCGGACCGCTGGTAGGAATCATCAATATGATCGGGGCATATTTCCAGGCATTGGGAAAGGCAAAGGCGTCTTTGACCATTACGATATTACGGAACGTTGTTTTGTTCATACCGGCTTTGTATATCCTCAATACGCTGTTTGGGTTAAACGGTGTGGTGGCAACGCATGCCGTAGTGGAATTTCTGATTGCGATTCTGTCTTTTGTGATGTACAGAATCGATACGAAACGTCTGGAAACCGCATAACATCGCAAAATGTGTCATGTTTCTTACAAGATGTACCAATGAAAATATCTTGTTTTCCCTTGACTGTATAGTATAACTACGACATCGGAAAAGGAGATGAAATGATGAATAAAAAAGGTTTTACATTGATTGAATTAATTGTAGTAATCGCTATTATCGCAACCTTGTTGTTGATTCTGGTTCCGACAATGAACGGTTTTGTGGATACGGCAAAGAAAGAAAAGGATCTGGCAAACGCAAGAACAATTTATAATGCAGCGGTTGCTCAGCAGACAGCACATGACGTTGGTCTGAAGGATAAAGATGACGTTGCCTATCCGGCAGTAACAACCGGCGGACAACTGAACGATGATTTCTTTGCGGAAGATTTACCGACGGAATGCAAGATTACCGTTACCGACGGAAAGATTACCGTTACCTGTGACGACCAGACCTATCCGCAGGAATAACATGCATATGCCCTCCCCTCGGGGAGGTTTTTTTTATATGCGGGATAAACTTCTGTGTATAAAACTTTACATAGAAGTTTATTGACAACCCATAACTTCTATGTAAAATATTTTATATAGAAGATAAGAGGGTGTTTCCATGGATTATCTGATTTATCAGGATGTTGAAAGCGTAATGGAACTTGCGGATGTATCCGCAGACGATCTGGCAAATGAACTGGGTGTAAGCAGAGTGACTGTCAGTCACTGGATGAACAACAGAAATGCGATATCAGCGAAACATATGGAACAGTTCTACAGTTATGTGTATCAAAAAGGAATCCGGTTAAACAGAATCAAAGAACAACTGTATCGTGAGGATGTGGTATCCGCCAAGGAAAAACTGCTTTTTCACGGTGCGAAAACGAAGCTGGAAGGAAACCTGAGAACCGATTGCAGCAAGAAAATCAACGATTTCGGGAATGGGTTTTATTGCGGTGAAAGTCTGGAACAATCGGCAACGTTTGTGGCAGCATATGAGAGTTCTTCTCTTTATATGTTAACGTTTCATCCGGAAGGACTGGTCGGTAAAACGTTTTGTTGTGACCGGGAGTGGATGCTGACGATTGCGTACTTCCGTGGAAAACTGGAAGAGTACAAGGATACGGAACAGGTCAGACAGATTGCAAAAACAAAGGAGAATATTGATTACATTGTGGCACCGATTGCGGATAACCGGATGTATGAAATTATTGACAGCTTTATCGAGGGTGAAATTACGGATGTTCAATGCCAGCATTGTTTGTCTGCAACAAATCTTGGTATGCAGTATGTATTTGTCAGTGAAAAAGCTCTTTCACAAGTTACCCTGTTAGAGCGGTGTTATTTATCCGGATTGGAAAAAGAAGATTACCTGAAACGCAGGAATGAAAGCTTCCGTATGAACATGGATAAAATGAAACTTGCCAGGAAACAGTACAGAAACCAAGGGGAATATATAGAGGATATTATGCGATGAGAAAAATGGATGCGTTGGGACTTAAATTATGCGGTTATCAGGCAAAAATGTTTGAAAGAAGTCTTGAGGATTGCGAATGCGGGTCCAGAATATTTGTGCGGAGATTTATGAATTCCGAGTTTGCGAAGCGGATGGACCGTGACGGCTTTTTGTATGAATCTCTGGATGTTACGGATGCTTTGAAAGAAATTGAGAATCAATACGGAGTCAGTTCGTATGGAACGGATAAGTTTTCTGCGGAAGAAATGCATTGGATCGGTTATATATACAGATACTGGTCATATGTGACGGAAAAATCCAGCAAACAGATTTATAAAATGATGAAAGCGGAGGAATTAAAAAAACTGTATTCTCCATATCATACATTAGATCCGATGCAAGCCATTGAACGAATGACGGAAACGGTGGATTTTGAAAAAAGGAAAGAAGCAGGAGATATAGAAAGAGGTGTTATCGTGCTTCGTAAAGTCCGCCGGAAATGGGAGCGGAAACTGCAGGAAGGGTCTTCATTATAGGATATATTAAATTATATAAAAAATGCCTGAAACAGGCATTTTTGTGTTTATTTTACAGGGGGTATTATTTCTCGATACTTTTCGGGTCGAGAAGGAAATCGTAAATGTTTACAGTCAGGACACCGTAATCATCGTAATAGGATGGAGTCATATCTCCGGTAATAATGATTTTTCGGAAGGAATCATCTATCTTGCGAAACGGTCGGATTTCCTGTGTGCGTTTGGCTTCATCCGGAATGGAATAAGCGGACTGAATATACAGTCTTTTGAAACCAAGGTTACAGACAAAATCAATTTCAAGTTGTTTCCGTACCGGAATTCCTTCTTCGTTTCTCTCAACGACGGGAATGACACCCACGTCTACGTTATAGCCACGCATGCGAAGTTCATTGTATATGACGTTTTCCATGGCATGCGTTTTTTCAAACTGCCGGAAATGAATCCTTGCGTTGCGAAGTCCAAGGTCAGAAAAGTAGTATTTCTGAGGAGTATCCATATAGGCTTTTCCCTTGATGTCATATCTTTGTGCAGGTTCAATTAAAAAACAATCTTCCAGATATTCGAGATACTTTTTAAT
This sequence comes from Erysipelotrichaceae bacterium, assembly GCA_021442745.1. GTDB lineage: Bacteria > Bacillota_I > Bacilli_A > Erysipelotrichales > Erysipelotrichaceae > RGIG4607. The sequence continues at coordinate 5,622 of JABUSI010000313.1, forward strand.
GGTAACAGAAGTGATAGAAGAACTCTTGAGCGTTCGGAAGGTGTTTTTCAGTTTCTCCGGATTGGTCAGGGAACCGATGGCTGAGGACAGGATATTCAGAAGATCATCCAGTTCGGATGTATTCCGGATGCGATTACGCTTTGTGATATCCCGGATGTAAATTTCATTGAAAAGGCTTTGAAGAAGAAGGGCTTTGTCAGCCGGTTCTTCCTGAAGAACAACCTGCGGGATTCCGCCATAAAGCATGTACTCCGTTAATCCCATGTATCTGTCGTTTGGGTAAACGGACATGAATTCGGAAAAACTGAGCGGATACATAGGGATTTCATCACCCCGTCCGGCAAATTCCGTGGCAATTTCTTTTGAAAGTAATTTTGCGTTGCTTCCTGTTACAAAAACGTCTGTATTCTGTTTGCGCAGATATCCGTTAAGAACGGCCTCGAAGCAGTCCAACATTTGAATCTCATCGAGCAGAAGATAGTACATTCCGTCATCTGTCATTTTGGATTGAATGTATTTTGTGAATTTCTCGGGGTCGACACCTCGTTTTTCTTTTTGAATCTGAATCAGATTTTCTTCAATCAGAAACAAATCATCAGCGGAATCAAACGCAAAACGAATGATGTGATCTGCATCCGTACCGCTTTCCAAAAGATGACGATAAAACAAGGTATTCAGCAAATAGGATTTGCCACACCGACGAACCCCTGTAATGACTTTGATCAGTCCGTTGTGTTTTTTTCGTATCAGTTTGTCCAGATATAAATCTCTGCGAATTTCCATACGTAGGCCTCCCAATAATGGATTTGTGTAATTTGTTACACTTTTCTATTCTATAATGATGGAAATGTGACGGAAAGTCAACGGATACAGAATGTTTTAGAATAGAAATCTGTAACATGTTACACTTTTCTATTCTAAAAATAGCAAAAACAGGAAAAAACGGCAGATATGGTACGGTTGCCGTTAAGTTAACGGCAAGTTTGCCTGTTGAACATAAAAGATATCGTAGTTTACAATGGTATTATGAACCGGACACAGAAACTTATTCTATTTACATTGTCAACGGATGACTACAGATCAGCGAAGGAAATCGGGGAAAAGGCATTGATTTCCGAACGGACTGTGCGCAATCACATCTTTGAGTTATCGGAATATCTGAAAAACTACGGAGCGGAAGTCGAAAGCAAGCACAGATCGGGGTATAAGCTGGTTATTTTTGATGCGGAAAAGTTTGCGAATCTGAGCAGCAATACCGGGAATACGGATGCACAGTATATTCCCGAGAATTCGGATGCCAGATGTGACTATATTATTGTCCGGTTAATCGAAAAAGACGATTATATCGAAACGGATGTCATTCTGGATTCGCTGTATATCAGTGATTTCACGTTACAGGCGGATCTGAATAAAATACGGAAGATTCTGCAGTGGTACGATTTGCGGCTGGTAACACGTGGCAGTAAAATTGCGATTGAGGGAAAAGAAATGAACAAACGGTCCCTGATTGTAACGTACGCGAACCAGTTTCTGAATACACCGGAAGTGGAATCGAAGAAGAAGGAAATTTCCGAAATCTTACTGGATACGATGCAACGGTATCATACCTCCATGGCGGAAGTCAGTGTGGAACATACCATCCTGTATCTGTATGTAACAATGATGCGGGTATTGAGCGGGCATACCGTGGAACCGGATCCGAATGTGGATTATGAAGAAATCAACAGTCATCTGAGTTATGCCATCGGTTCGGAAATTGCGAAGGCCATGTATGAAAAGTATCACGTGATGCTGAATAAGCCGGAACTGAAGGCCATCAGTCTTCTGTTGTTCGGAAACCGGATTACCGAAGAATACGGGGGATCCAACAATGTCGTTATTTCCCGGGATATTTATGATTTTGTCCAGGAAATTCTGTTGTTTGTGAACGTTACGATGAAGATGGACATTACCCGGAATCTGGATCTGATTATGAATCTGGCAACCCATCTGGTATCGTTACAGGTACGGCTGAATTATCACATTCCGTTGCGAAACCCGATGATTGTGGATATCAAAAAGAAGTATTCCCTGGGATATGCCATTGCGTCCAGTATCAAATCCAAAATCGAACAGAAGTACAATACGGAACTGAAGGAAGACGAAGTGTGTTATTTTGCGCTGATTTTCGAGATGTCTCTCCGTACCAACGAACACAAGCGGAAAAAGAGTATTCTGATTGTGTGTGCAACCGGTAAGATTTCCAGTGAACTGTTGGCATATCAGTATAGGGATCTGTTTGGTAATTATCTGAAGAAAATTGACGTCTGCAACGTATCGGAATTAATGAATAAGGATTTCAGTCAGATTGATTATGTGGTGACGACGACACCGATTCACTTTACGATACCGGTACCGATTATTGAAACGAATATGATGCTGTCGGATGAGGATGAGGAACAATTGCGTAAGGCGTTCCGGAGTTCCCCGCTGAACAAAACGACAAGATATTACCGGGAGGAATTGTTTTTTCCGGACATTGATGCGGTTGATAAAGAAGATGCCATCCGGAAGTTGTGTGCATTGATTGAAGAAAATCAGAGCGTACCGGAAGGATTTGCGGATGCGGTCATCAAACGGGAAAGTTACGGTTCGACCGATTTCGGGGACATTACCGCGTTAGCCCATCCGTTCGGGGTGGTAACGGAACAGACCTTTGCGGCCGTAGGGATTCTGAAAAATCCGGTGAACTGGGGAAAGAAAATGATCCGGATTGTCATTCTGATTTCGATGGCGGATCAGGTTGACGATTACCTGGAAGAGTTTTATCAGAAAACCAGCCGGTTTATGCTGGACCGATCAAAACCGAAAAAACTGCTGGCAAATCCGACATATGATAAATTACTGGAATTGCTGAAAGACGATCAAAGCTAGGTTGCAAGACTTAGCTTTTTGTGAAAATGCCGTTAAATAAACGGTAAAAACATCCTTTGATGGATAGAAAAATATCCGCTATTCTATAAGCGGAAAAGGAGAACTGCTCATGGATGAAATGAAATACTTAAACGATTTTTCCATTATCTCGTTTGCGGGAGATTCCAAGTCAAAATCGATGCTGGCTATCAAGGCTGCCAGGGAAGGCGATTTTGACAAAGCCGAAGCGTATCTGAAAGCGGCGGAAGAAGGGATGAACCTGGCGCATGAAAAACAATTTGAAATGCTGCAACAGGAATCCAACGGGAATCCGGTGGATCTGACCATTGTTACCGTTCACGGTCAGGATCATCTGACAATGGCGATTATGATGTACGATCTGGCAAAAGAATTTATGTATCTGTATAAGGAGATCAGAAAATAAGTATGAGAATCCTGGTGGTGTGCGGCGGAGGTATTTCGACCTCCATTATTGTGGAAGAAATGAAGAATTATGCCGGTGCGGATGATGTCATCAAGGCAATTCCGATGTTTCAGTTAAACAACTGTATCGATAGCTACGATATTGTTTTTGCTGCGCCCCAGATTGAGTATGCTCACGACCAAATCAAAGAATTGTGTCATGACAAACACATTGCTTATCTGCCGATACCGGATGAGGTGTACGGCAGTATGGACGGAGAACAGGTCATTCGACTGGCCAGAGAATGCCTGGTTGCAAGTTCCGGACAACAAACAAAGGAGAAGAGTATGAAGACACTCAAAATCACCTTGGCTTGTGCCGGTGGTGTTTCTACCAGCATTTTATGCAGTAAAATCATCGCCGAGGCAAAAAGCAGAGGATTTGATGAAGTGGAATGCAAAGCGTATGGCGCCGGTACGTTGACGGACGAACTGGTTGCCGGAAGCAATGTCATTCTGTTAGGCCCGCAGGTTACGTATATGGAAGAAGACGTTGTCAAACGCTTCCCGGACTATCCTGTGCGGGTGATTTCCATGATGGATTACGGCACAATGAATGCCCGAAACATCGTTAACGGTTTATTGAAGGAATTCAATTGGTAATTAGGGAGAACTTTATGGCAAACACAAATAATAACTGGCAGATGAAAATCATGAAATTTGCCGGTAAAGTACAGAATAATTTAGTCGTCAGCTCCATTACCCAGGGTATGATGAGCACGATGGGTGTATTGATGACGGGTGCAGTCATCAACATTCTGATTAACCTGCCGATCAGCGCATGGACAACATTTCTGACAAACATCGGCTTGCAGGCGCCTCTGGCACAGATTGTTACGTTGCTGAATATGGTTGGTATCTTTATGGTATTCGGTATCGGTAAGACGATTGCGGAAAAGCTGGGTGCGGACGGATTCCAGGCCGGAATTCTGTCTCTGATGTGCTACCTGATCGTTACCCCGCTGGTAACGGATGAAGCCGGTACCAACATGGTATCTGTGGATCTGTTGGGTGCACAGGGTGTTATCACCGCAATGATTGTCGGTGTATTGGCCGGATACTTATTCGCAAAATTGTCCAAGACACAGTTGAAAATCAACATGCCGGACAGCGTTCCTCCGTTTGTGTCCGCATCGTTTGAAAACCTGCCGGGTCTTGTACTGACAAGCATTCCGTTTATCGTATTACGTATGATTTTCAACGCCACGCCGTTTGGAAGCTTTACGGCTGCTATCAATACGATTGTACAGGTTCCGTTGGTTTCCGTCGGTAATTCGTTTGCGGGACAATTGGTACTGGTATTAATCTGCTGCTTACTGTGGTGGCTGGGTATGCATGGTACGTTGATTATCATACCGGCGTTGTATACCGTTGCGTATGCACCGTTGATTGAAAATATTACGGCAGTTGCTTCCGGTATGCCGGCTCCGCATCTTTTGTCCATGATGACCGTATTCTTTGTCGTACAGGCAATCGGTGGTCCGGGATGTATGTTGGGTCTGTGTGTCGATATGGCATTCTTTACCAAGTCCGAACGGTATAAGGCACAGGGTAAACTGGCTTTGGTACCGGGCTTATTCAATGTCATCGAACCGATGGTTTACGGTACTCCGGTTGTATTGAACTTCCTGTTATTGATCCCGATGGTATTGACTCCGACCGTGATGTTCGTGTTAATGTACTTAGGTCTGAAAGCCGGAATCTTTACCACACCGTTGGTATTGGCTTCTTCTTTCCTGCCTGGTCCGATTATCGGATTCTTAGCCGGCGGCGGATTCATGTTCGGTGTATTCATCTGCCTGATGTGCGTATTGAGCTGCGTCATTTACTATCCGTTTGTGAAGATGCTGGATAACCAGGAACTGGAACTGGAAAAGGCACAGGAAACACAGGAATAATCAGTGTATGACAGAAAGAAGTGAACGCTTCTTTCTGTTTTCGTAGAAAAAAGGAGAAAGAAGTATGAGTTTTCCAAAGAATTTCTTATGGGGTGGCGATATCAGTGCCAACCAGTGCGAAGGCGGATGGAATGAAGGCGGAAAAAGTCCGAATGAAACGGATTTCCAGACCGGCGGAACGAAAACGACTCCGAGAATGTTAACGTATCGGAATGCCGACGGAACGTATGGGAAAGTGGCCGGAACCATCGGATTTACCCGGTTACCGGAAGGTGCAAAGTATGCGATCATCGACGGTGAATTCTATCCGAACCATAAGGCAACCGATTTTTATCATCACTACAAGGAAGACATTAAGATGCTGGCGGAAATGAACTTCAAGGTGTTCAATATGACCTTGTCATGGGCCAGAATCTTGCCGAACGGTGTCGAAGGCGGCATCAACCGGGAAGGTGTAAAGTTCTATCGTGATGTCTTTAAAGAACTGAAGAAATACAACATCGAACCGCACGTGCATCTGTATAAGTACGATATGCCGGTATACTACATTGAAAAGTATGACGGCTGGTCCAACCGGGCTCTGATTGATGAATTTTCGGAATTTGCGAAGATTGCGTTTAAGGAATATGACGGATTAGTAAAATACTGGTCAACGTTTAACGAAATCAACATTGTACAATTAATGGGGCCGTTGTCCGGAAGAAGCGATCAGGACCTGTATACACAACTGCATCATCAGCTGGTAGCGAGTGCGAGAGTTGTACGATATGCGCATGAGAACTATCCCGAACTGAAAGTCGGCTGTATGGTAGCCGGTTTGTTTACGTATCCGTATACGTGTGATCCGGTGGATCAGCAGGCAAACCAGAAGTTCATGCAGGATAACTTCTACTATTGTGCCGATACGTTTGTCAGAGGGTATTATCCGTCGTATGCGAAACGGTTATGGAAAGAAAAGAACGTTCAACTGGATATTACCGAACAGGATAAAGAAGACTTACTGGCCGGTAAAGTGGATTATATGGAATTCTCCTATTACTTTACCAATGTCGTAACGTTGCATGCGGAAGGATTGGAAACGACGGCCGGCAATCTGACGTTCGGCATCCGGAATCCGTATCTGAACGTCAGCGAATGGGGCTGGGCAATCGATCCGGACGGTCTGAAGTATTATCTGCATGAAATGTATGACCGGTGGCAGATTCCTTTGCTGAACTGTGAAAACGGATTAGGTGCTACCGATGTACTGGAAGAAGACGGCAGCATTCATGACCCGTATCGGATTGAATATCACAGGGCACACATCAA
>JABUSI010000272.1 GCA_021442745.1 Erysipelotrichaceae bacterium
CGCAGACAGATAAGCCAGTCTTGGCAGGTTGATGGTTACAACACCAATGGAACCCGTAGATTCCCCGGAACCGAAGAATCCGCCGGATTTCTTACGCAATTCTCTTAAATCCAGACGCAATCTGCAGCACATGGACCGGATATCGCTCGGCTTCATATCGGAATTGACATAGTTGGAGAAATACGGCGTACCATACTTCGCCGTCATTTCAAACAACAGCTTGTTGTTTTCGTTTTCAGAGAAATCAAATTCACTCGTAATGGAATAGGTCGGAATCGGATACTGGAATCCGCGTCCGTTCGCATCGCCTTCAATCATGGTTTCCAGGAATGCCTTGTTAACCATTGCCATTTCCTTTACGCAATCCTTATATTTGAACGGCATTTCTTCGCCACCAACCCAGCAGTTCAGTTCTGCCAGATCATCAGGAACCGTCCAGTCCAGGGTAACGTTGGTAAACGGTGCCTGTGTACCCCATCTGGAAGGCGTATTTACGCCGTAAATGAAGGACTGGATACATTGCTTGACTTCCTTGTAATCCAGATTGTCGACCTTTACAAACGGTGCCAGATACGTATCAAAGCTGGAGAATGCCTGCGCACCTGCCCATTCGTTCTGCATGATACCCAGGAAGTTAACCATCTGGTTACACAACGTAGACAAATGCTTGGAAGGAGCTGAAGTAATCTTACCCGGAACACCACCCAGACCTTCCTGAATCAACTGTTTCAAAGACCATCCTGCGCAATACCCTGTCAGCATACTCAAATCATGCAAGTGCAGATCACAGTTCCGGTGAGCGTTGGCGATTTCTTCATCGTACACTTCACTCAGCCAGTAGTTCGCAGTAATCGCACCGGAGTTGGAAAGAATCAGACCACCGACGGAATACGTTACGGTAGAGTTTTCCTTTACTCTCCAGTCGGAAGCATTGACATACTGGTCTACCGTTTCCTTGTAGTCCAGGATTGTAGCCTTCATGTTTCTTACTTTTTCTCTCTGCTTACGATACAGGATGTAACTCTTTGCCACATCGGAATAACCGGACTGGGACAATACGCTTTCCACACTGTCCTGGATTTCTTCCACGGTAATCTTATCATTCTTGATTTTTGCTTCGAAATCGCTTGTTACCATCAACGACAACATATTGATGACCGTCGGATGATATTGTTTACCCGTTGCTTCAAAAGCCTTGGTAATAGCCTGAGAAATCTTATTAATGTCAAAATCGACGACTGCGCCGTCACGCTTAATTACTTGATACATACTCTTCTCTCCCCTATCTTAAATTTGTTTCCGGCAGTATCTGCCGTACGAGTTCCGTGAACTCTTTCATTTCTTCTTCACTGTAACCCTCTATATCGCTGCTGATGATATTGTCAGACAGTTTAAACGACTGCAGGAAATACCGCTTACAGCCTTTCAGCATTTTTGCCATTTCCAGCAAGTCCTCTTTGGTATGGAACGTTTTCGCAACCGTGGTACGGAATTCGTAATCCACGCGCCCTTCCATTAATAAATCCATGGATTTCCGGATATTCTCCAGTTGTTTTTCACTCAGATTCTGTCCGGTCGTCAGAGAATACTTTTCAAAGGTATTCTTGATATCCATTGCGATATAATCCACACATCCCCGGTCAATCAATTCCCGCAGACGGTCGTGCATCAGACCGTTCGTATCCAGTTTGACCAGAAATCCCATTTCCTTGATTTTCTCGATAAACTCAAAGATACCCGGCTGCATCAGCGGTTCCCCGCCGGTAATCGCAACCCCGTCCAGCACACCGGAACGTTTTTCCAGATATGCCAGCACGTCATCCGCACTGTAGAAATAATAATTTTCCGGAATGTATACCAGATCCTTATTGTGACAGAACGGACACTTCAGATTGCATCCGGACGTAAATACCGTACAGGCAACCTTACCCGGGAAATCCAGAAGCGTCATCTTCTGCAGTCCTCCGATCCGGATCTGCTTGTAATCCTCACCCGTATCGAAGTTCCGTGAGTTCACGGTCATTTTCTGCAGTAAATCCACCGCCTGTTCCGGATCCGCATCGTCCAATAACCGATACACACAATTGTTGCGGATATCGTACAGCTGGGAAATCACTTCCCGGCTCTTATCCGTCGTATACAGATGCTTCACCCTGCGGTCCTCACTGTCATTCTCCATGGTGATATACCCCACGTCCAGTAACCGCTGTACGTTCTTGGTAATCGTCCCCTTATCCAGTTCCGCCAGACCCGACAGCTGCTGCATGGTAATTCCCTCATGTTCATTGATGATCAGCAGGGAAATCATCTGCCCGGAGCCGATTTCGTACTCCGCCAGAACGCGGTCAAAGTATTTATTTGTATTCCGGTACAACGCGGAAATGTTCAGTAAAAGATTGTTTTGATTCGCCATAGATACCTCACGAATGATAGAAAGTTGGATTTCCAACTAAGTCTTAAATATTGTATAACGGATGGCCCTGACATGCAATAGAAACGCACATATTTTGTCATATTTTTTGCGACAAGGTCTCACACAAAAAGCGTTCTGTTACCTGATAAAAAAGTGCCTATGACTATAGCACACAAACTCTCTGATTGTTTCGCATTTGACCGTAAAAATATTAAAAAAACAGACTACGTTACATAGTCTGTTGCAAGAAGAAAATCTCATTTACCGACAAGCCGAACACCTCGGAAATCTTCATTGCCAGCTGCAGCGTCGGATCGTATTTGTCGTTTTCTATCGCCAGAATCGTCTGTCTTGTTACCCCTACCTGCATTGCCAGATCTTCCTGCCGGATTCCCCGTTCTTTCCGTAATTCCTTAATTCTGTTGGTCATCCGGGTCTTCTTCCGTTTTCGTCAGTTTTTTGGTTTCTCCCACTTTCACCGACCAGAACACAAAGCCGGAACCAAGGCCGATCAGAAATACCGGCAACGGGAATTCTCCGGTCTGTATCAGCCGAATCATACAATACGCCATAATCGACGCCTGAAGAAACGCATACGCACAACGCACCGCCTTCAGATTGACGGATACTTCCATTTCATCTGCTCTCTGAAACACTTTCATAGGACACCTCCATGTAAAATACTTTTTACATTTATATCTTATCAGCAACTTTTCAGAATGTCAAATTGTTTTTACATTTTTATTCAGACTCCAGCGGTTTTTCCGACGTCATTTTTACCAGAACCAATGAAATAACCAGAGTTACCATCATAAACACAATCGTAAACTTATACGTGGTACCTACTCCGTACAACGCAACCACCCGGCTGGTAATCAACGGCTGGATACTGTCTCCGGCCCCGCCGAACATCGCTACCAGCGAACTGGCAACACTGATATGTTCGTATCCGATTCTCGTTCCGATTGCCAGTACAATCGTAAAGATGACACCATAGAATACCCCGACCACAAACAGAATCACAAAATAACACGTTACGTTATTCAGCGCAAAAGCCAGAATCATTCCGGCTGCACAGACGACGTCACATACAATCAGGCTTACCCGTTCGGATACGTATTTCAATATCCAGATAAACGCAATACTGCCGATGATTGCCCCGACGTTATACACCGTCAGCAGATATGACCCCACGGAATCTCCCAGTCCCAGCGTCTGGGACCCGAACGATGCCGTATACGAACACAAAGCACTGATTCCCATACAATACGCAAAACATACCAGTCCGCTCACAAACAACGCCAGTTTCGTATTTTTGCTGTACAACGGCCGGATGGTTTCTTCCGGGGCATCCGTAATCTCATTACCATCCAGTTTCGCAAACGGAATCACAACAGCCAGAGCCACACATACCGCACCTAACACAAAGTTACCGGTTCCGAAAAATCCGCCCTTTCCCAATACGATACCGACAATAAAACTGATCGCAAAACCACCCAATCCGTAAAACGCCTGGGTCGCACTCAATGCCGAAGAATATTTATCCTTATATACATAAGCCAGTAACGCCGGACAGGAGGCATCTTCGCAAGCCATCCCCGTACCGCCGATAAACGCCAGCACAAAACCCGCATAATAATTCGGAATCAACGGGATACAGATCAGATAACACCCGATGCCGATGACACCAAACCATAATACCTGCAACGGTCCTTTTTTCTCAGCCAGTTTTCCCCACAAAGGAGCACTGATCACCCGTCCCAGCGCAAAAGCCGTAGCCAGGAAAATAACCGCCTCCATCGGCCGGTCATAAAACGTCGTCAGGCTGTTTAACAGCGTTCCCACCAGCATACAGACGGAACCTACCACAAAATAGGACCCGTACGCAATCACTGCCAATAATTTCTTATTTTTGTCCATACGCATTCTCTCTGACCGGCTGTTTTCTATTGTACCATCACGCCGGTCTTTCTTTGTCGGCTATCATTTTATCACATCCCGTTTCATAACACAAACGTACCCGTATTGTGAACCGCTCCGTTTCGTGCTACTATTTCCACGTGGTTTCTCCATCAGAAAAGGAATCGTTATGAGTTATACGGATATTATCAAAACGTCATTTGTGTTTTTCCCGGTCATTGCCTTTCTGTTCACCTTACCGTATTTACTGTACAACTACCGCAAATTCGGTTCCGTGTTAAGTCTGAAAGTCCTGATTGTATATTCTTTTATATTGTATCTTCTGACATGCTATTTTCTTGTCATTTTACCGCTTCCTTCCCTGGAAGAAGTTCTCGCAAACACATCGCCCAAAGTACAGCTGATGCCGTTCCGGTTCCTAAGAGATATCCTGAAAGGCAGCCGTTTTGTGATCAGCGACTTCCGCACCTACAAGACACTGTTCAACCGCGCCTTTATCGTCACGGCATTCAACGTCGTATTAACCATCCCGTTCGGGATGTATCTGCGGTATTACTTTAACTGCAGTCTGAAGAAAACCCTGATTGCTTCGTTCTTCCTGTCATTGTTTTTTGAAATCACACAGTTAACCGGACTATACGGTATCTATCCGAAACCGTACCGTCTGTTTGACGTCGATGACCTGTTTACGAACACTTTAGGCGGTGTCATCGGGTATCTTCTGATTACCCCGATTGTAAAACTATTACCAAGCAAGAAACAACTGGACGAGCAATCCTATATATTATCCCGGAAGGTATCCTGTATCCGCAAAGCATGTGGTATACTGACGGACGCCCTTGTTATCCTGGTCGTATTCGTCATCCTGATTGTGATTGACGACAACGTCAAACCGATTCTCTGTTTTCAGATTTATCTGGCCTATACCACCGTGTCATATCTTCTGACAGGCGGTAAAACCCTCGGATATGCCCTTGTGAACGTCAAAGTCGCCCGCAACGACAACAGCCGGACAAGATGGTATCAATACATACTCCGCACGGCATTCTTTGTCCTTCTGTTTTACCTGCTTCCGACCTTACAAGCCCAAGGCATTCTCAAACTCGCCTTTGCAGATATAACATTAACAGACAACGCCTATCTGGCAATCAATGCCCTGTATGTACTGTTTATCGGCATGGAAATCATCCGGTTTATTCTGAACAAACCGCTGATGCATGAAATCCTGTCCAAAACGGAAGTCGTCAGTACCCTGTCTGTTCCGGATCACACAAAGTAAAAAGACTCGTCAGAGTCTTTTTGATTTAATCATTAAATACGTTATTCATGTGGAAGAGGTATTCCTCTTTCCACGAAGCCACACCGGCAATGTCATCCGAAAGTTCACAGAAAATGTCATACTTTTCTTCATAGAACCACCGTATTCTGTCTTTGGTTTCGTTGAACCGGCAAAACAGCTCATTACCAAGTCTCTCATAATCGGCATCAATGGCACGAAGATTAGCAAGGGAATCGGCAAACACCAGCAGTTTAGTATCAAGACTTGCAACCTTCAATTCTTCGATTGCCCGGTCTTTACGGACCTGCCACGGAAGTTTTACACCGTTTTCCGTCTTCGTTTCAGAATGAGATTTAACCAGATCGGCAACATCCTTTCCGAACTCTTTTACAATCTCTTCATACGTCGTATCGGTATCTTCTAAAACGTCATGCAAGACGGCTGCCATTGCCAGCGTTGCGCTCGGATGGCATTCCATCACAATGCTCAACGTTTCCAACGGATGGATAATATAAGGACGATCGGTTCCTTTGCGGAACTGACCTTTATGTTTTTCGGTTGCGTAATCAATTGCTTTGTGCAGGTTCATTCTTTCGATATTGGTCATCATTTCAGGCACCCCCTTCAGGCAATGTCATTATATACCCCGTACCCCCCATATTACAAAGATAACCGGAAAAGTTTACACCGCAAAAAAGAAGTGCACTTTTTTGTACACTTCTTTCTTATTTCTGCAATAATTCTTACAATTCTTCGTAACCGTAGCTGTTAACGATGGCATCCAGTTTCTTGCCGGCTTTGCAGTCTTCGCAATTTTCCGGATCGGACAGTTTGAAATTCGGCAGATCTTCCTGTGAGAATACCGCATATACCGGATGACCTTCCACTTCCGTTACGTTGTTGGTAAAGATTACGGAGATACCTTCTACGATGCCGCCGTAAGACTTGATACCACGCAATGCCTTCGCAATGGTATTACCGCTCATAGCACTTGCCAGTACTACCAGTACATGCTTGCCATTGATCATCGGCTTGATGTTGTCACGAACAACCATCTGTCCTGCATGATCGAATTCCGGGCTGACTACATAATACGTCTTATGCTTGTTTTCGGTATGTACGCCAACCTTTGTGAATTCTTCTGCCAGATACGAACCAATCACTTCCGTACCATCCATACAAACGATGGTATCTACCGGTTTGGTAACCGCATTCATTGTTGTCATAGCTTCCAGATTTCCTGCCAGACCGGCAAACTGTGAACCCAGACTGCTCATATTGGACTTGGAAATGTAACGCTTGGACATCGTTTCCGCAACCATCTTCGCATTGGTCATACGCATTTTCAGATTCGTCATGTCAATGTAGTAATTTACATGGAAACGGTCTGACGCAAAGTGTCCCGGAATAACACTCAGGAATAATTCCTTATTCTCCTTTGAATAAACTTTTGTAGCTTCTTGCATAATTATGATCCTCCATTTGTTGTTATCTCTATGATAATATGGATCGTTCACTTGTGCAATATTAATATATTTTTCACAAATTAAAAGCCCCTGCATAACAGGGGCCTGTGTTATTTTATTCAGCTGTAACGATGGTAATACGTCCGGAACCGTTGATGTCTTCGTAGTTCAGAAGGTATCCTTCATAAGCTGCCAACGGACTTGTTGCCGTAGACAAATCAGCAACACCGTCACCGTTTGCATCCGCAAATGCTCTTGCATAAGCACTCAATAACAGATAGTCTTCACAGATGTAGTCCTTAACCAGACCATATCCGGTAAACATGTTGAATCCGTCACCCATGCTGCGCAATGTGTAGTTGCTTCCGCCGATGGTGTATGTCTTTGCAAGATCCAGATCTACATACGTCTTGGTTTCCTTATCGTAAACCTGTACGTTGGTTACACGGTATTCACCGGTAGGACCTGCCTGCCATACGCCGTTTTCATCCGTCGGGATCGTAGCTTCGATTGCAGGGTTGATGTCATACTTGACACCGGCCATCTGCATGAATCCGCCGCTTTCACCAACACCTACAGACTTCGCACCGAATTCCAGCATATCCAATACCTGCTGACCGGTAATGGAAATCAAGCATGTGGTGTTACCGAACGGGTTAACCGTCTTAGCTGTCAGGTATGTCCATACGCCGCTTTCTACGTCTGCACGAACGCCACCGCCGTTCGCGTAAGCCATATCGCAATTCAGACCTTCTACTTCATTCATGTACCAGTAAACAGCATCGGCACAGAAGTCACCCAGGTTGGTTTCCTGGCTGCGAACCATACGGATACCTTCCGGACTGGAAATGCGGAATTCGATTTCCGTATTCGCGATTTCTACTGCCAGTTGCGTACCGACATCCAGAATCCATTGTTCTTCCATTGCCGCAACGGTTTCGTCTTTTGCTTCATATTCAGTAACTAATTCCGTTGTGATGGCACCTTCAACACTAATCGTCAGTTTACCGATCGCATCGAAATAGTTACCTGTCTGTGTCAGAACAACGTCTTTGCCGTCCTTGTCCTGAACCAATTGAGAAGGAACTTCGGAATGGCTGTGTCCGTCAATGAATGCATCCAATCCGCTTACACCGGCAATTAATTTTTCACTGGTATACGGTTCACTGGAAGAATCCACACCAACGTGACCCAACGCAACAACATAATTTGCGCCTTCCTTGATGGCATCGTTGATTGCCGTCTGCAATGCGGAAATCATATTCTTCGCATTATCGCCGGCTGCGATTTCATAAATATACTTTTCCTGATTTTCATCCATGAAGTATGCCGGAGTAGACTTCGTAATCGTTTCCGGTGTTGTGATACCGACGATTGCGACTTTTACGCCACCGACTTCAAACATCTTGTAGCTGTCCAATACGTTCTTGTTGTCTGTCAGAGACTTGAAGTTGCAAGACAGATACGGATATTCTGCTTCGGATACGATTTCCAAAGCACGTGCCATACCATAGTCAAACTCATGGTTACCCAAAGTTGCTGCGTCATATCCTGCAGCACCCATCAGTTTCACGATGGAAGCACCATTATCCAATGCGCCGTATGCCGTTCCCTGTACATGGTCACCGGCATCCACCAGCAATACCGCTTTACCCTGTTCCGTCAGATCTTTCTTCAAAGCTGCAACGGAAGCATAGGTAAGGTCTTCATCTACATGTGCATGCACGTCGTTGGTATAAAGAATCGTAATTTCCGTTTCCGGATTCTTACTTTCCTTCTTTGGTGCCGTTTCGCCGCAAGCCACCAACGTCAGCATCATGCAGATTACTACTAACAGTTTCATTACGTTTTTCATTTTTTTCCTCCTTTTAAAAATGTTTCCTGTATGTTAGTTAGTTTGTTAGTTTTGTTAGTTAGTTATTTATTCTTTTTGTCAGTTATTCTTCGGTCGGTTCTTCCGGTTCTTCTTCCGGTTCATTTACCTGCTTCATTGACAGGGATATGTTCTTCTTTTCAAAGTCCACGCCAATGATTCTGACTTCTACTTGCTGACCGGCCTTTACAACATCACTTACCTGTTTTACCCGTTCATTGGACATTTCGGAAATGTGCAGCAAGCCGTCAATACACGGAAGGATATTTACGAATGCACCGTAACCGGTAGTAGAAATTACCTTACCGGTTACCACAGAGCCAACCGGGAATTCGTTTTCCAACCGTACCCACGGATTGTCCTTTTCCAGTTTATGTCCTAAAGAAACCTTTCCGGTTTCCTTATCAAAAGACTTTACAAATACATCAAACGTCTGTCCGACGCGTAATACTTCACCCGGTTGCTTGATCTTTTCCCATGTCAGTTCAGATAAATGAATGAATCCGTCGACACCGCCAAGATCCAGGAATGCACCGTAATTTTTAATCGTCTTGACAACACCGTCATAATGCTTTCCTTCTTCGATAGCAGCCCAGAATTCTTCCTGTTTTGCTTTCTTCTGTTCATCACGGATGGCCTTGATGGAACCGATCAGTTTTCTTCCGTCCTTGGATTCCAATACCTTGATATCCTGCTTGGTACCAACCAATGCTTCCATGGATTCGCCTTTTTCAGCAGCCAATGTCTGCGGAATAAACAATCTGGCACCCTTGAATGCCGCAACCAGACCGCCCTTAACAGCTTCCTTAATCGTAACCGTAACGGTTTCTCCGCTGTCCAATGCGTCTTCCAGCAGTTCCGCACCGGCCTGTTCGTCATATTTTATCTTGGACAATTCCACGGTTCCTTCTCTGTCATTCTTTTCCAGAACCACAAAGTTCACAACATCGTTTGCCTGAATCACATCTTCCAGCTTTGCGTTCGGATCTTCCGTCAATTCATTTAACTTTACAAAACCTGCATATTGCGGACCCAAATCCACAAGTGCTTCATTTTTATTTTTGTTTAAACTGATAATAATACCTTTTACTTTTGCGCCAACATACACTTTCTGGTAGTTAACTGTCTTTTCCTGAATATCGCTCATAACCATTTCCTCCTGATGCATATCCTGTTAAACAAATACGCCTTGATTTTTCAATTTCCGGCGTTCGTAAAACATAGTCGTTTTTTCCCTAAATTCTACCCTCTTTGTTCATACGTATATTGTATATCATTTGTCGATTTCTTCAACAAAAACCAAACCTTTTTACCACGTAAAATGCTTTTCTATTGTCTTTCTGACACCATCGTTTTCACAACTGTCCGCAATTTCATCGGCATGTTGTTTCGTTTCATCCGTACCGTTACTCATTACCACTGCCAATCCGGCAGCGTCCAGAAGCGGAATATCGTTTCCGGCATCCCCGAACGCCATCGTATCCGCCACATCAATTTGCAGATACTCACACAGTTTCCGTAAAGCCGTTCCTTTGTCCACACCCCTGGCATTGACTTCCACGTTATACGGCCCCGACGAACTGACCGTCACTTCCGGAAACGCCTCTTTCAATCCGTTTGTCAGTTCTTCTTTTACAGACGGATCCGTAAAATAAGCCAGAATCTTCTGCACGTCATACGGAAGTTCTTTAATCTTCGCTTTTACATCTTTACAAAACGTCGTATTCGATAAAATCCCCTTCATTGCTACTTTCTCGATTTCCGGATTTGATACATCATCTTCATCACTTGGCATATACCGCCTTCCGTTGATTACACACGTACCATATACCGGAAACCTGTCCAGAAACTCCATAATCCGCAATGCCAGACATTTTTCAAGAGTAATCTCGTAAACGTACCGGTTCTCCGTATACGAATACAAAGCCCCTCCGTTTACCGTAATCGCAAACTGCATTCCTTTGATTCTTTCCAGTTCCTTCGGCAGTTCCCGATGCGTTCTTCCCGTAGACGCCACAAAATACACACCGTTTTCAATCAGTTTTTCAATCGTCTGAACCGTTTTTTCCGACATCGTTTTATCCGGCCGCAATAACGTTCCGTCCAGATCCGTCGCAATCAGTTTATACATTTGTTCACCCTCTTACTTAACGGCTATACTGTACCATATCTGACAGAATTTTACTCACGATTTTCAAACTCCCTTGGAAAATATTCATTTTTGCCAAAAACTCGCTTGGAAAATATTTTACAGGCAGAAAACGGTCGGAATTAAGAATCTGAATTGTGCTATATTAATAAGGAAAACAAAGGATATTCAGGAAAGAATTCCTGTTAATTTATCATTCAATGGAAACCGCAAATACAAGGAGGCACTTATGATACTTTGCATTATCGCAGCATGTATTGTCTTATTATACGCATTCGTATTGCTTATTTTTTCCGTTACATTCGGCAAGCGGTATGAAGAAGACAAAAATCTTTACTATAAAACCAGTGACGATTATCCGGACTTACAAAGAGAAGATATATCCTTCCCGTCCGGAAACAACATGTTACACGGTTCCTTATACAAAACCGATGACAACTACAAGGATCTTGTGATTTTCTGCCACGGTTTGGGTGCCGGTCATCACAGTTATCTGACCGAAATCCACGCCATTGCCAAAGCCGGTCATCTGGTACTCAGTTACGACAACACCGGATGCGTCGCTTCCGAAGGCAAAAAAATCCGTTCTTTCTATCAGGCCGTCAAAGACGTCAACAATGCCATCGGTTACGTAATGTCCAGAGACGATCTGAAAGACCTGCCAATCAAAACCGCCGGACACTCCTGGGGAGGATACACAGCCATCCACGCACTCGAAAACAAGCACGTACAGAAGGCTGCCGTTTTTGCCCCTCTGAACAACCCGGCGAAAACCTTTGCGATTCAGGTTGCAGAAGCTGTTAAAATCCCGGCTGCTCTGTTAGAACCGTTCATCCGCCTGCAACTGCAGTTGTCAGACGGCAAAAACGGACT
>JABUSI010000222.1 GCA_021442745.1 Erysipelotrichaceae bacterium
GTATTGATCCGTTCTTCCAGTTTCTTCTGCTGGGATTCAATGGAAGCGATTTTTTTATCGTATTCCCGAATCACCTGAAGAACCTTATTGATATCCTTTTTGATATCGCTGATTTTCTTGTTGTATTCATCAATTTCATCCTGAACGGCATCCGCCTTACCCTGTAAGTATTCCTGGAATGCCTTACAGGCTTTTTTCTGTTCGGAAGTCAGTCCGGATTTGGAACACAGACTGTAATAGTAATCTTCGTTCTGCTCAAAATTGTAGTCATCGGCTGCAACCGGCTGGATGAAAACGGTACAGGCAATACAACATGCCAGTAGTAAACGAAATACTTTCTTCATCGTTTCCACCTCAGTTTCTTGTTTACGGAAATAATACTTCCGACAAAGCCGACAAACACACCCATCGCTGCCAGTACGCCGGACACATAGAACACAAACGGAATCGTCGGTTGCAAAGACAATAAGCCGGTAATCAGTTTCCCGCCCATCGTGTAATAGAAATAATCATATCCCATGATGGTAATGAGAATCGGAATAACGGACCCCATCAGACCGATAAAAATACCTTCCAGCACAAACGGCATCCGGATGTACGAGTTGGTTGCACCCACATGACGCATAATACTGATTTCCTTTTGTCTGGCTGCTATCGTAATTTTGATGGTATTGCTGATCAGAAACATCGCCAGCACGGCCAGAACCAATACGACAACCACACCACCGGTACGAATCACGGTCAGCATTTCAATAAACATCTCGGTATTGGTTCCCCCGAATACCGCTTCGGATACACCCGGTATTTTACTGATCTGTGCCGATACATCGGAAATCTTGTAATTCTGTTTGATTTCCACCACAAACGCACGGGACAACGGATTGTTCTCCCCACGGTAAATTTCAAACATTTTACCGTCCTCTCCGAACTCTTCAATCAGTTTGTTCAGTTCTTCATCCTTATCGGAATACGTAACGGTATTGACACCTTCAATGTGTTCAATGGCCATCTGTAAAATGGCTACGCGGTCTTCCTCCACGTCCTGATCAATCCGGACGAAAATATTCACGCTTTCCTGCAAATCCATGGTTATCTGGGAAATATTACCGATAATCAGCATCATTCCGCTCACCAGAATCAATGCGAACGTTACTGCACTGGCAGAGGACAGTGACATCGCAAAGTGACGGAAAATACCCTGAAACGCTTCCCGGAAATGTCTACATAATGCTCTGATCACGGAAATAACCTCCATCCTGGGCATCTGCCACTATATACCCGTTCTGTAACACAATGGTACGATGACGGTTGGAATCCACCAGTGCCACGTCATGCGTAACCATCAGAATCGTCGTTTTTTCTTCCTGATTAATCTTTTCCAGAAGATCGATAATCGTCTTGCTGGTCATCGGGTCCAGATTTCCCGTCGGCTCATCCGCAATCAGCAGTTTCGGACGATTCGCAATCGCCCTGGCAATAGCGACACGCTGCTGCTGTCCGCCGGACAACTCGTGCGGAAAAGAATTCGCCTTATCCGCCAGATCCACCAGTTCCAGCACTTCCCGTACTCTCCGGCGGATATCCAGTTTCTTCATATTGATGACTTCCAGAGCGAACGCTACGTTCTCAAATACGGTCTTATGCTCCAGAAGACGGAAATCCTGGAACACAACCCCGATGTTTCTCCGATACAAAGGAACCTTGCTGTGTTTCAGTTTCCCGACGTTGATTCCGACAACTTTCACGTTCCCTTTCGTCGGCACTTCTTCGCCGTCAATTAATTTGATTAACGTACTCTTACCGGAACCCGTATTCCCGATAATGTACACAAATTCGCTTTGTTCGATGTTCAGGTTGATATCGTGTAATGCTTTTACGCCGTTTTTATATGTTTTACCGACATTTTCCAATACCAGCATATTTCCACTCCTATCTTTTTTCTCTATTCATCCGGAGTCGGATACGTAAATCCTTCTCCCTTTACTTCTGTTGTATCCGACACAATCACAAATGCCGTCGGATCTCTGTGCATCACGATCCGGTTCAGTTCCGGATATTGCTTCTGGGAAAGCACCACTAACAATACCTTACGCTCTTTTCCGGTATATCCTCCCTGTGCTTCCAGTAATGTTGTCCCTCTTCCGATTTTGGATGCCACGTCATTGCGGATATCTTCATATTTATCGGAAATAATATACACTGCCTTTGCCTGATGTCCGCCAAGAAGCAGCATTTTATCAATCAGAATGGAAGACACGTAAACGGAAATCATTCCGACCAGCGCTTTCTCAATGCCGAATACCGTAATTCCAGCAATCACTGTCAGTGCGTCCGTCAGCAATACCAGATTCGACAGATCAATTCCGGTAATCTTATGCATAATCAGCGGAGGAACGTCCATACCGCCGGTACTTGCCCCGGTACGGAATACCAGTCCGACTCCCGCACCCATAAACACACCGGCATATGCCGTAGCAACAATCGGATCCAGATCCAGCACAATTCCCGTCGTATTCAGCAGGGATACAAAAAGCGGATACAGCAGGGAACTCAGAAACGTCCGTGCCGCAAAACCTTTCCCCAGAAAAATCCAGCCGACCACAAACAGGGATACCGTCAGTCCGTTTACCACAAATTCAGAACTGACGTCAAACACCGAAGCGACAACAACCGCAATTCCGGCTACGCCTCCGGTTAAAATTTCAAAAGGCAACACAAAGAAGGAAGTGGAAATCGCTAACAGGAAAGAACCTGCCACAACCAGAAAATAATCCAGAATCTGTTCTTTACCCGTCTTCTTTCCTTCCATACTGCCTCCGTTGCATAAACATACACAGTAAGTATATCACGAAATAGTCTCATGTTGTATAAGGAAACAACACATATCATCCCCTATAAGACAAAAGAGGAGATTAAAAACCCCCTCTTTATACCGTATGTTGTAAATAGGAATAGATGAAACCGTCGAGCTCCCCATCCATGACTTTATCAACGTTTCCTTCTTCATATCCGGTCCGTACGTCTTTTACCAGCGTATACGGACAGAACACGTAGGAACGGATCTGAGAACCCCATTCAATGGCTTTCACTTCACCCTTCATTTCTTTTACTTTGGCTTCCTGTTCTTCAATCATCCGTTGATACAAACGGGATTTCAGCATATTCATCGCCCGTTCCCGGTTCTGAATCTGGGAACGTTCGGACTGACAGTTACACACAATCCCCGTCGGTTTGTGAATAATCCGTACTGCCGAATCGGTTTTGTTGATGTGCTGTCCGCCGGCACCGGAAGCTCTGTGTGTTTCAATTTCCAGATCCTTCGGATCAATTTCCAGTTCCACTTCTTCCTTGAATTCCGGCATCACTTCCACGGACGCAAAGGACGTATGGCGACGTCCTCCGGAATCAAACGGAGAAATCCGCACCAGCCGGTGCACACCCCGTTCCGATTTCAGATATCCGTAAGCCCGCGGGCCTTCAATCAGAATACTGACCGATTTGATTCCGGCTTCTTCCCCTTCCAGATAATCCAGAATTGTTGTTTTGAAACCCTTTTTATTCGCCCACCGGGTATACATCCGCAATAGCATTTCCGCCCAGTCCTGCGATTCCGTTCCACCCGCACCCGGATGCAACTCCACAATCGCATTGGAATGGTCATACGGAGCTGACAACAGGACCTTCAGTTCATATTCATGAAAATCCTTCATCGCCTGCTCACATTCTTCACACAACAGCAGAAACAATTCTTCATCAAAGGCATCTTTCATCATGTCCGCATCTTCCGACAACGTCGCAATCCGCTTCACAAACGCTTCGTATCCTTCTTTGATTTCCTTCTTGTTGTTGCATTCGTCAATCAATGCCTGCGCCTTCTTCCGGTCATCCCAGAATCCGTCCGCCAGCATTTTCCGTTCAATGTCTTCTATTCTTTCCTGCATTGTCAGCAAGTCAAAGTGAATCACCCAACTGCTGTAATTTCACAGTTGTTTGATCCGTAAACTGCTTGATTTCATACAATTCCATTAACGTTTCACCCTTTCCACGCGAATCCGTACTTTCATACAGAAATCAACAACGTCTTTGGAAATATTACCCATCATATCTTCAAACATTTCATAACCTTCGGCTACGTATGCCTTCAGAGGGTTTTCCTGTGCATAGGAACGCAGATGAATACCGTTTCTTAACTTATCCATCTGGTCGATATGGTTGATCCAGTTCCGGTCAATGGAACGAAGCACCATGGTCTTTTCAATCTTACCGTACTGATCCATGTATTCGTGTACTTTTTCATCGTAATTCGTCCACATCTTATCGACAACGGTTGCTTCAATTTCCGCAACGGATTTGTTTTGGAAATCTTCCGCATCCACTTCACTCTGCAACAAGCCCATCTTATACAGACTCTTTGCCAGACCTTCTTCATCCACTTCTTCGTTCTTTGTCTCAAAAGACGTATAGGCACGAACCAGACGAACCGCTTCCCGTTCAAACATTTCGTGAACAATCGTATGTACGTCATCGTTATCCAGTACGATATTCCGTTGTTCATACATGATTTCCCGTTGCTGACGCAATACGTCATCGTAATCCAGCAAGGACTTACGGATGTCATAGTTGTGTCCTTCCACCCGTTTCTGGGCACTGCTGATGGATTTGGTAACCGTCTTGGATTCCAATGCCTGATCTCCCATCTGATCAAACAAGCCGCTTAAGCGATCGGAACCGAAACGAACCATCAGATCGTCTTCCATGGATACGAAGAACTGGGATCTTCCCGGGTCACCCTGACGTCCGGAACGACCGCGCAGCTGGTTATCGATACGACGGGATTCGTGCCGTTCACTTCCCAATACGCACAGACCGCCCAGTTCACGGACACCTTCGCCTAACTTAATATCGGTACCACGACCGGCCATGTTGGTCGCAATCGTAACGGCACCCTTACGGCCTGCCTTTTCGATGATTTTCGCTTCCCGTTCATGGTTCTTGGCATTCAACACTTCATGCTTGATCCGTCTCTGGTCAAACACTTTGTGTAAGAATTCGGACGTTTCCACGGAAATCGTACCGACCAGAACCGGCTGACCGGCCTTGTTGCACTTCATAACTTCCTGTACCAGCGCTTCAAACTTTGCTGCCTTCGTACCGTATACGGCATCCGGCATATCTTCACGGGCAACCGGTTTGTTGGTAGGAATTTCAATAACCCGCATGTTATAGATATCAATGAATTCTTCTTCCTCGGTCTTTGCCGTACCGGTCATACCGCACAGCTTATCGTACAGACGGAAGAAATTCTGATACGTAATGGTAGCCAGCGTCGTCGTTTCCTGCTTGATGGATACGTTTTCCTTCGCTTCAATTGCCTGATGCAAGCCATCGGAGAATACCCGTCCTTCCATCAGACGACCGGTGTTCTGGTCAATGATTACAACCTGGTTATCCTTAACCATATACTCCACGTTATCGGACATCGTGTAATTGGCACGCAATGCCTGGTTGATATGGTGTACCAGCTGGGTATGTTCCACATCGAACAGGTTTTCCACTTTGAAATACCGTTCCGCATTCTTTACACCAAGTTCCGTCAGCGTAACGGTCTTTGTCTTGATATCCACTTCATAGTCCCCGTTTTTCTGATCCGGGTGTTCTTCATAGAATTCTTCTTCCCCTGCCGGGCATACAAACGGTTTGCAACGCTTCGCAAAGCTGTCTGCCTGTTTGTACAGGTTTGCCGTCTGCTTTTCCCCGCCGGAAATAATCAACGGTGTCCGGGATTCATCAATCAGAATGGAGTCCACTTCATCGACCAATGCCATATGCAACCCGCGTTGAACCCGCTGGTTCTTATCGGTAACCATATTGTCTCTCAGATAGTCAAATCCCAGTTCGGAATTTGTCGTATACGTAATATCACATAAATAAGCAGCCCGCTTTTCACTCGGCGTCATCCGGCGCAGGTTCAACCCGACAGTCAATCCTAAGAAACGGTGAATACCACCCATCCATTCGGAGTCACGTTCTGCCAGATATTCATTGACGGTTACAACATGTACACCTTCTCCCGTCAGGGCATTCAGATATACCGGAAGAATGGAAGTCAAAGTCTTACCTTCCCCGGTCTTCATTTCCGCAATGTCACCCTGGTGCATTGCCACACCACCCATAATCTGTACCGGATACGGGAATTCACCGATACAACGTCTTGCCGCTTCCCGTACCGTCGCAAAAGCTTCCGGCAATATATCATCCAATGTCGCACCGTTCGCCAGACGTTGTTTGAATTCCACCGTCTTATGCTTCAGTTCGTCATCACTCAAGGCTTCCATTGTCTTTTCATAATCCAGTACCGGAAGACTCTTCTTCCGTACTTCTTCCAGTCTTCTTTTATCCACATTAAACAGTTTATCTAAAAAAGTAGCCATACTATCAGTCCCTTTCTTACTTTCATCAGTTTATTCTATCATATTTATACACTCGAATTGTGAAGATTTTATAAACAAAAAAAAGGAGCTGAGTATTCAACCCCTTTTCCTTGTCGTTCCGATATTATAGTTTTACGACGTTGTGGGCTTGTGGTCCACGTTCTGTTTCTACAACTTCGAATTCAACTTCAGCGCCTTCATCAATCGTCTTGTAACCTTCCATTACCAATTGTGAGTAGTGGAAGAACACGTCTTTACCGTCTTCAAGAGTAATGAATCCGTAGCCTTTCTCTTTGTTAAACTTCTTAACCTTACCTTGCATGCTAAAACCTATACCTTTCTTATGATAATAATCACTGCATTCATTATACCACTTAAATTATCTTATGCAAACGTTTCCAGTCCGTTTTCCGTTTTTGTGAATCTGCCGCAAACTGCCTGCTGTAAGCCCAGCAGACGGCTTCACACTTACCGATATACGGCCGGATTACCGCATATGCCGCCTTCAGACTCGCCCCCGAAGTACATACATCATCCACCAGCAGCACGTTCTGTCCCACCAGTAAATTCCGGTTTACCAGTTCAAACGAAACCCGATACCGATCCATCCGTGACTGGTATTTCTGCTGCAGGTTTCCCCGTTTACGCAGCACGTCACACAGATCCATATTCCATCCCGCAACCATCTTTTTCATATGGGAAAATCCGCGTTCCCGTTCTTTTTCCTCACTGCTGGGAACCAAAACCACCGACCATCCCCGATACTTCCCTGTGTCAAATCCGTAAAAGAATACCGGAGCCAGCGCTTCATCATAGAATTCCTTGTACTGCAGAAGCAGATCCTTACAGGCCTCCTCATACACATACAATCCCGTTACCTTCAGTTCCCCCAGATAAAAACGAAGAACGTTTCTGCGCAACTTTCCCCGGCAGTTCACACACAGAATATCCTCTTTCTGAAACAACCGGATCAAATCGTCTTCCGCAAACTCCTTCATACACCATACGCATCGTGATTGTTCCTTGTGATATTGCGGATACACCCCTCGATTGCCGCGGTATGCCTGCGACACAGAAACACCCCCTCTCCATACGGACAGGAAACATCACGTCCCACCCTGCCCATAATCTGTACCAGACTTTCCATCGTAAAGACTTCATGATCTGCATGATACACACATAAATCAATTCCGGAAAACGTCACACCCCGCTCCATCAGTGTCGTGGTAAACAGAAACCGGATTTTTCCCGAATCAAACTTTGCGATAACGTCCTCTTTATCCGTGCTTTTGGAACTCAGATACCCGCACGATATTTTTTTACGCATTCTCCGGTACCAGATTTCCATCACGTCAATCGACGGAAAGAATACCATACACTTCACTTGATTCTCGTTTTTCCGCAAAATCCATTTCACCAGTTCCAGATCCAGCACAAAGCCAATCCGATACTTACACACCGGCATCGCCAAAGGCACGTTACTGGGACGCCGGCTCAAGGTACACACCGCATATTCCGGATACCGTTTCACCATCCCTTCATCCAGTGTTGCACTCATAATCAGTTTCACACCCTTGCAACTGTCCCACGTCATTTTCTCCAGCATCGGATTATGCAAAAACGGAAACGCATCTGCCTCATCCACAACCAGATAATCAAAGTACTCATGATACCGGTACAACTGGTGTGTCGTACACACGATCAGATCCCCCTCCGTTACCGACGTATACCCTTCACACACTTTCGTCACCGTCAGATTCGGAAACGCTTTCGCAAACCGTGATGCCAGTTGTAACACTACCTGTCTTCTGGGAACCGCAAATCCCACCTTCTTTCCATTACCCAGGAAATAACGGATTCCCTCAAAAGTGATCTCCGTCTTTCCTGCTCCCGTAACCGCACTCAGAAACACACTCGTTCCTCTTTTCAGATTCTCCGTAATCTCACCGGACACTTTCTTCTGTGCTTCCGTCAGTTCAAAATCCATCCGCAACGTTGTGTCAACATCACTGCCCAATCCCCGCGGAATCCTCCACTCCTGGGCTATATACCTCCTTCGGAATGCCACACACTTCCGGCAATACCAACCGCTCGAACCCCGATAGAAATACTCTTTGTCCTCATTCCCGCATCGTTCACACCGCATACACTGTTTCTATACCGATATAACCCGAAAATCCTGATATAAATTCTTCAGAAAGTATTTTATCCGTTCATTTATGATATACTCCGGGTATCATAGGCAAGAAAACTGCATGGAGGAAAGTAAATGTATATTCACGAAGGAAAGTATCCCACTCTCATCAGTATTGTGTACACATTTGACGGTGAGCATATTTATGAAGGAAAATATCCTGCACTCACCAAAATCCTGTATACGTTTGACGGCGAGCATATTTACGAAGGAAAATATCCCGTGCTCTCCAAAATCCTATACACGTTTGACGGGGAGCATATTTATGAAGGAAAATATCCTGCACTCACCAAAATCTTGTACACGTTTGACGGGGAGTATATTTACGAGGGAAAATATCCCGTACTTACTAAGATTCTCTACACCGTCTCCTCTTAATTCATCACACAAAAACGGCTTCCCAATCAACAGGAAGCCGTTTTTATAAAATTTCCAAAGCCGGAACAATGACATTTTCAGGAAGGCTCAAAACTATTCCGGCTTTTTCCATTTACTGTAAAAAGGTAACCGCTACATCCCCGATTCCACAATCCACTCGCAGTTCCTTCGTACCGTTCCGTTTCGCAAACTCATCACCGTATCTGTGTCCGTCAACCGTCACGCATCCCATTGACACATCCGCCATAATACGCGTTTCTTCATAGGAACAATCCGCTTCGATTTCCACCTTACCCATACTGTTATCCACGTTAAGTTCTTCAAAACGAACCCCATGAATCTGTACGTCCCCGGCAGAACAATCCACATCCATCTTCTTACCGTCCACATCGTTCAGTTTTACTTTACCGGCACTCGTATCCACTTCGATTATCTCGCCATGCACACGGTCCAGAACAACGTTACCGGCCGAAGAATCCACACTTAAATCGGTAATCATGGAATTGCTGATGCTTACTTGTCCGGCGGAACAATCCACATTCACTTCCTTCGCAACGACTTTTTCCAGTCTGACACTGCCGCAGCTGGCATCAATTTCCATGGTATTCGCTTTGGAATACTGTACGGATACGGCTCCTGCACTGACATCCAGATTCGCAAATTCCATCTCTACGGAATCCACGGAAACATCACCGGAACTGTTCTCAATCTCCAGTTTTTCCAGTGGTCCGTTCACCTGCACGACAACCGTCGGTATACTGTTCATACCCGTTTTAGTGAAGAACCGGAAAAACGAATTCGTGGTCTGTCTTATTTCCAGTTTCCCCGTTTTCTGATGATACCGTACGGTAACCGGATTCTTTTCATCGTTATCTGAAATTTCATATGAATCTTCATTACCACGGACAATCCGGATATTGGCACGGGAAACATTCACGTCCACCGCTTTCAGTTCCCCGTTCAGTTCCGTCATGACTTCTTCCGGATATACCGGTTTTTCCTTCCTTACCGGTTTCTTTGCTTTTTCTCCGAGGATTTCTTCCAGTTCCTCCAGTGTACCGAATTCCTCAATGACTTTCTGTCCGGCTTCCTGTTCACTGCACCCCTGATCTATAAAATCCTGATACTTGTCTTCACTCATTTCCAGAAGCTGTTCTTTCGCTTTCCGTACACCTTCCTTCTGTTCAAAACAGCTGAACAATTCCTCAATGTGTTGTCTGATTTTATCCATTCCGATCACCTCTTATGAAACACTCCACAATTTCCTTTGTAAGAATCCATTCTTCACACTTTGCCCGGTAATATTCTTTCCCGTTTTCACTGATCTGATAATACGTCCGTTTCTTCCCGCTCGACATATCCGTAAAACTGGTAATCTGTCCCGCTTTTTCCAGCCGTGAAAACGCCGAATACAACGTCGTTTCCTTAATGATAAATTTCTCATTCGTTATCATCCGGATCATTTTCTGAATCTCATACCCATACGAAGGTTTTTCATACAGAATATACAGAATCATCGTATCCGTATACCCTCTGATTACATCACTGCTTAGTTCTGCCATACATTCTCCTTTATACTATGTCTGTCGTAGTATGTCTGACGTAGTAAATATAACAACATTTTCCAATCCAGTCAAGAAGAAAGAAATAAAAAAACAATTTCATTCTCTGTGAAATTGTTTCCTTTGCCATATATGTAGATTATGCCCTTCTGATTTCTCATAATTCGTATCTATACCAATTCATTCATCAATCCCCCCTGGTAGATATTTCGGTAAACCCGATCCGGAAACAACCCTATATAACTTTTAACCTGTTCAAAATCCACACCTGTTGCGATTACAAATTCTCTGAGTTTATTTTTAAACTCCTCCCCCTTGATTTCACTGTATTTGTCGATTGTGCACATGAAATCCAAAAACTGCAAAGCGGCTTTATTTGTCTCATCAATATCAACAACCGGCTTATAGACGATAATCTGTCTGCCATCTACATCAAGTTTGCGTTGCTTTGTGGAAGCTTTATTCGAACACACTTCATAACAGGAAGGATTCTGTGTAGTAAATCCGTAAACATTTGCCAGTTGAATCCCTGTAATGTATCCGGAAGTCTTACCGTCAGCCTCCAGATATCTCTTTTGAATATACTTATCCACCGACAGTTTTCCTTTTGTACCGAGAATTGTTTCGTAAGACAGATAATAAACACCGTTATACACTCGTTCCAGTTTTCCGTCATCTGCAAGTTTTTTCATCTCTTGCCTTACAGATTCTCTGGACTTTCCGGGAAGTTCCGACAAAAAAATCGGTTCATCTTTTTTATAATTGGCAACTATATATTCGTACAACATAACGGCACACCTCACATTATTGAAATAATATTTTTCACTTTTATTATACCGTAATGAATACAATATAAAACACTTTATTTTTGATAACGAAGTTGCGAATCAAAATGTTCCCCGTCAACATTCCTATACCGATTCTTATCGTCTTTTCCTTTTGGTTCGGATACATAAAAATACCGCAAATCAGGAAACCTGTCTGCGGTATCATTACTTCTTATTTTTATGCCGTTATCTTCTTCGTGGATGACCAAGGAGAGTAAATCTTATTGCCCTTGGCATCGTATTTGTAACACCGTACCGTAAAGTAATACGTTTTTCCCTTCTTCAACGCAAACGCTTTCTCAAAGTACGAATCATCTTCAAACGGTCCCGCATAACTCTTTGCCGAACAATACGTACCGTTTGATCCCTGTTTGTACTTAATCTGGATGCCGTCCATATACTCCATCGTATCCACCGATACCGTTACATTATGTTCTTCATCTTTCGTCAACGAGAACGTAACGTTCTTCACCAGTGATGTCTTACCGCT
>JABUSI010000418.1 GCA_021442745.1 Erysipelotrichaceae bacterium
GTTCTGATGGTCTGCAACAAGGATAACACCGGCAGCCGGAAATCCATCATTGCCAACGGCGGTATTCTCGAAAACGAAATCGAAGAAAACGGACAAACCGAACAACGCTACTGGATTACTCTGACCGATTGAGGAACAACCGTTCCTTTTTTATTGTGAAAAACCCGTTTTCAGCCGTTTTAAGAAAGGTTTGTCCGTTTTGGTTATAACGTTACGTTCCCTCTTGAAATCACGCATACTCGTCCTGTAACCGTGTGAGATATAAAAAGAAATCACATTCAAATAGAAAAAAACCTTCACAGATGATACACTATAATATGGAATGAGGTGAAGCCATGTTTCGGATAGCAGTATGCGACGGTTCAAAGGAAGCACTGAAACAGACATGCGCTCTGTTGTATGAATTTGCGGAAAGCCGGAAAATCATCGACATGGAAGTGCTGCCGTTTACCAATACCTTTGACTTGACCGACGCCCTCGAAGGAAAGATTCCGTTTGATATCCTGATTACGGAAACCGCCATGCCGGGATTAAACGGCATCGAAGTCTCCCGGATGTTACGGGAAAAGAAAAACAACATTCCGATTATCTTTCTGACGTCCTACAAATCCTACGCACTGGATGCCTTTGAAGTATCCGCTGCGCAATATCTGATCAAAGGGAAAGAAAAGGAATCCTTATTCGCCACATTGAATCAGATTTACGATCCGGACCACAGGGAACGCCGTAAGAAGATTCTGTTAACGGCCAGAGAAGGCATCTTCAACATATACATGCGTGACATTATGTATGTCGAAAGCAAGCGGAACTACCAGTTAATCGTACTGGAAGACGGGATGAAACTGGAAGTACGGATTACCGGAAAGAAACTGGCGGAGATTCTGGAAGAAGGCTACAACTTCAAACGCTGCAGCAGCTCCTATATCATCAACTGGTTTTATCTGAAATCCATGACGTCCGATGCCATCATCATGCAAAACGGCACAACCATTCCGATTCCCCGCGGGCATTACACCGAATTGCGCCGGAATTACGAGCATTTCCACGAGATTATCAACTCCCGATAGGCAGGTTTTCCTGCCTGTTTTTTCTCTTTTTACATAAAATAATCGACATTTTATGCATATTGTCCCAAAAAAACACCAAAATATACCACTTTGATAAAAATATTTCCTTCCATGAATATACTTTAATTACACAAAGCCCCACAGCTTTGTGGGAGCTTTAAAACACGGGATTCCCGTAGAAACAACATGAAAGGAAATGAGGTAAGGAAAATGTTGAAGAAGTTTTATAACGATGAATGTGGACAAGGTATGGTTGAATACGGTTTATTGGTTGCTTTGATTTCTGTAGCAGCTATCGCTGTTATCAAGTTGTTGGGACCAAAGATCACAGCTACATTCCAAACTGCAGTTGACGCAATGGGCGACTAGTTCAAATAAAGAGGGAGCAATCCCTTTTTATTTTGCTTATGACCGGCACAGTCTTTTCCGACTGTGTTTTTTATTCTTCTTTTATCCGGATCCACCACCAGACCTGTTCTTTCTTCCATGACAGGTACGCAACTCTTTTGGGAGTATTCGGATCCTTCCGTTCAAACCGGTATCTCTGATTCTTCTTCGGATGAATCAACAGATCACTGCTGTTTCCGAAATACTTGCACACAGCCTCTTCCGGACTCAGTAAGAAAACGGTATCCTTCGTATCCCCACCACCGCTTGTTCCATACCACACTACAGCAAACGATACAAGCCCTCTGGCAAGCCGTAAAGTCTTCGAGGATTCCATGTTCAGATATCGGCAAAATCGCGCTTGCCGCCCACGTAACGCCTGTATACCCGTCAGGAAACGGACGCTGTCCGATGATATTTATCCGTAATCAGCAACGCCTTTTCATCCCGTATATCCAATACTCTCCATTCATAACTCCCAAACGGAATGAGATCCCCGGTCTGCATAACGTGTTCTTCTTTTGAATCGTCTTTCATACGGTATAAACTGCCGGAAACCGGATGAAAACGTCTTCTTTACGACAATATAAAAAGCTGTGAGCCCTCACTCACAGCTTCATCTTGTACTAGTTAATCAGATGTACTTTGGACTTCGGTAAAAATGCATCCGCACCGTCGTGATACGTAACGTTGATTTTACCACCGTTTTTATAAATGTTCTGGGCATAAATGCTGCCGACGAAATTAGCATTGTTACCATTGATGGTTACGTCACCGTTCGGCGCATACACAAGCCCGAAGAATTCGGCACCGCCACCGTTGACTTCAATGCTTCCGGTTTCGGAAATAACGTCAATCGGGCAAGCCTCGGTGCTGTTCAGGGTAGCACCATTCAGATTGATATCTCCCTTTACCGTTAAGATAATCGGGAATTCTGCATTGTATGCAGTGGAACTGTTTCCGTTAAACGTCAGATCGCCATTGATGTAAATGTACAATCCCTGGGTCTTGTAGCCTTGTCCGCCATATTTTGTCTGATACTTGGAAACGGCTTCATTGATCAGTTCCTGGAATCCCGTCTTGGAATTCTTCTTTACCGAACTGTCAAAGGTAACCTGCTTGCAAGTGGACGTAACAGCGTTCTTCAGAGACTTGTACGAAGGCATATCCAGGGTAATGGCACCTTTGTTCCATCCGCTGGAACTCGGACTGGTATTACCCACTGCCGTTGCTACTGAGCCGGAAGACAACACCGCTTTCGGCATGTTGATATCACTGTTGGAATGAATGTTGCCATCGATGTAAATGTTGTTACCGTTAATCGTAATACCGTCACCGCCGTCTTCAATCTTCTGTCCGGCAAACATCGCATACGGTCCGGTACCGAAAATCGATGTAACTTCTGCCGTTGCTTCGGCAACTACCGTCTGCGTATTCTTGTGTGTCAATACGGCAGAGAATCCGACGTTCACTTCTTTCTGTACCTTGACGGTTACCGTATCACCCAATACGGAAACTTCAAAATTCGTATTCCCGTCTTCCTCGTATCCGTTTACGTTCAGATACGATGATGAAGTCGAGCGAATGGTCGTAAAGGTCAGCTTGTTGCCAAGATCCATTGCGCCGGCCAAAGCCGCAGCATCCACCGCATTCTGCATATCCTGTTTCGTAGATGCCAGTTTACCGTAATCGACCGCAAAGCCGGCCATTCCGATAATGACTGTCAGGCAGATCGTAGTCAATACCAGAATTGACCCGTTTTCCTCTTTCCATAATTTTTTCATATGTTCCCCTCCATACTCTTTCTAGCTTACCTTTTCCAGTTTCTGGGCAAGCATCATATACTTGGCCCGGTAGGCAAGCGCGACCTTCTTCAGTTCGAGGCTTTCGGCACTCTTTGTCTTCTGCATTTCATCCATTTCCCGAACCATGACTTTCAATTCCTCATTGCTGGAATTCATTGTGCTCAGGGCATCCTGCAACAGTTCGATGGCTTCACTGTTTTTCCGCTCCTGCTCGTTCAACGTTATGAAATGAGACTCTTTCTGTTTCAGGTCGTTTTCTTTCGCTTCCAATTCAGACTGAAGCATCTTCACGCTCGCAATCAGCTTGTTGTTCATCTTCTTCAGTTCCGCCAGAGCTTCACTGTTGGCATTCTGATTACGATTCGCAAGTTCTTCTTTCAGACGGTTGATTTCCTCGTTCTTCGCCATTACCAGTTTATTCTGGGTTTCGCTTTTTTCCAGGGCATCTTTCGTAGCCAGACGCAAATCTGCCACTTCATTGATTGCCTGTTTGAACTTACCCTTTTCTTCTTCCAGATCGGCCATCAGCTGTTTGATCCGGACTTCATCACTCTTAATCCGTTCAATCGCTTCGTCCATATCCCGTTCCAGAACCGTATATTCGTTCTTGAGCTGATGGTATTGCTGGGCAAAGGTATCGCCTTTGTCTGTCTGTTGTTCCGGCTGAATGGTCTGATCCTTCAATCTCTCGTTTTCTGCACGCAATTTTTCTTTTTCGCTCAGAATCCGTTTGATTTCTTCTTCGTAGCCGTTATTCTGCTCCTGCTGCAAACGTCGTAACTGGACAAAATAGTTCACAACCGATTTTTTGGAGTATCCGCCGAAAGAACCTGTCAGAACGGAATCCAGGTTATCTTCTTCCGTTTTTTCACGAATTTTTTCAAAAACATCATCCATGGTCTGTCTCCTTTACTCCCAGTTTCATGCCCTCTTTCAGTCCGGAAGCAACGTGTTCGTTAACTTCCAGAACATGAACGGCACCTTTCACCAAACTGCCAACCCGCCACGGTTTCACAGTTTCCACCTTTAACACTTCATACGCGGCATTCAGATATACCACATCAATGGTAAACCGCATAAAACAACAATGAATGCTGCCACACTGTTTCAGCAGCAAGCCCTCATTCTGACCCAGATTCTTTCTTAACATCAGGCCTTTGAATCGGGTCAGGAAAGAATCGGCAATCTCTGCATCAATCGTAAAACTGCCGTCATTTACATATAACTCACACCGGTTCATCATAAGTCCCCCATAATCGAAATAACGGATGGGCCCAGCAGAATAATGAACAATACCGGGAAGATAAAAATCAGCATCGGGATTAAGATCTTCGTAGATACCTGCTGTGCTTTTTCCTGAACTTTACTGCGTCGGGAACGACGGATGGCTTCCGATTGTGCCCGTAATACGTTTCGTACCGGAATACCCAGTTGTCCGGCCTGGACAATGGCACCGGTGAAAGAATTCAGATCTTCAATATCACACCGTTCTCCTAACAGGGTCAGTGCTTCCTTACGGGTTCTGCCCATGGACATTTCCCGATAGGTAACGGTTAATTCATCAATCAGCGGTCCTTCCATACTTTCGGTAACGTGCAGCATTGCCCGTTCAAAACCCAGACCGGCTTCCACGCTGACACTCAGCAAGTCCATCATATCCGGCAGTTGTTTTTCCATTACCGCTCTGCGCGATGTGATTTTGGAAGTCAGCATATAACGCATCAGGGCATATACGGAAAAGACACCGAACAGGAAGTTGATGATCCAGCTTAAGAAATCTGCCTTCATAAGGAAACTGTAACCGATTCCCAGAAATCCGCCACCCATCATCAGCAGCAACTGCAATGCCAGGTAGTCTTCGGTGGAAATGGAATATCCTGCCTGTTCCAGCTGTTTCTTGATTTTGTTGTCGTTTTTGTTGTTCCCTCTGGTCGGGACAATTTTGGAAGTAACGCTTCCGATTTTCGAAAACAGCGGTTTCATGACACGTTCATAGAACGGCTTGTTCATCGTTTCATCGACGTAACTGTATTCTTTTCTCGTTTCCTTCAGCTTTTCCAGATTTTTCATCCGTGTTTCCACACGGTCCTGTTCTTCCATCTTTTTCCCGAATAAGGAAAGGATAAGAACATACATCAGAGCGCCTGTTCCTACGATAATCATAAGTTCCATACTGTTTTCTCACCTCGTTTCTAATACTTGATATCGATAATTTTATTAATGACTAAGAATCCGACGGCTTCCATGATTACGGAAACAATCATCAGGATTTTTCCGGTCGGATTGGAGAAGAATCCGTCAAAATAACTCGGGTTGGTAATCATCAGAAAGACCATGACGATTGCCGGCAAGACACCGATGATCAGTCCGGAGAACCGTCCCTGGGAAGACAATACGTTGATTTCTTCCCGCAAGGCGATACGGTCACGAACCGTTCCGGAAATCGTATCCAGGATTTCGGACAAGTTTGCGCCGACCTGCATGGAAGTCAGTACCGCGGACACCAGAAGTTCCAGGTCCTTGTTTTCGGTACGGGCAACCAGATTGTTCAAAGCTTCCCGCATTTCCGTACCGTAATTGACTTCTTTTACAACACGGGAGAACTCCGTGGAAATCGGCGGCTGCATTTCCTGGGCAATGGATGCCAGAGATTGCTGGAACGAGTACCCCGTCTTCAGACAGTTACTCATAATGGTTAACGCTTCGCCCAGCTGCTTGTTGAACAATTCCTGCTTTTTCTTCTTGGCAGAATTGACCATCACAATCGGAATACAGAATCCGACGATACACATCCCGATAATCGCAATCATCTTGACGTTCAGCAAGGAACCGATCACAATCGGACCGAACGATAACGCAAACCACAGCATCATGAATTCGCGTGCATTCAACTGCAAGCCGGACATTGCCAGCGAGTCTTCAAATTTTTTACTGATAAACTTTGAACTTCTTTTTTTCTTCTGATTCTGCTTGATTTCGTTTAATACGACATCGTGAAGATCGTTAATGTCGGACCGAACTGCAAGATCATTTAATTTTTGTTTGACACGTTCCTTCTCTGTGTTGGAAAACAACACGTGGAATACGCAGTATGCACCAATGGTGAAACCTGCTGTAATCAAGAAGACCGACATACCTTCACCTTCCTATTTCTGGAACCACTCTTCCCGGATGGGAACACCGTTTCCAATCATTTTATCCAAAAAATTCGGTCTGACACCGGTCGGATAGAACCCTCCGCGGTCCCCGTCCACTCCCGGTGGCTTATATACGAAAATATCCTGAAGGGTTATCGTATCCCCTTCCATACCGACGACTTCGGAAATACTGACGATCTTACGGGTACCGTCACGAAGACGGGACTGCTGGACTACCAGGTCCAATGCGGATGAAATCTGTTCCCGGATCGCTTTTACCGGCATTTCCATACCACTCATCAGTACCATGGTTTCCAGACGACTCATCATATCTCTCGGCGAGTTGGCGTGGCCTGTGGTTAAGGAACCGTCATGCCCGGTATTCATCGCCTGTAACATATCCAGGGCTTCCCCGGAACGAACTTCCCCGACAACAATACGGTCAGGACGCATACGCAACGCGTTACGTACCAGATCACGGATGGTCACGGCACCTTTTCCTTCCACGTTGGCCGGTTTACTTTCCAAAGTAATGACGTGCTGCTGACGCAACTGCAGTTCGGCAGCATCTTCGATGGTAACGATACGCTCGTTTTCCGGAATGTACGCAGACAATACGGAAAGCAGCGTGGTTTTACCGGAACCGGTACCACCGGATACAACAATGTTCAGTTTCGCTTTTACGCAGGCTTCCAGAAAGGAAAACATCTGTGGCGTTGCGGAACCGAATCGCATCAGATCTCCTACCGTCAGCGGATTTTTGGAGAACTTACGAATGGTAATGGTCGGCCCGGACAAGGCGACCGGAGGAATGACCGCATTCACACGGGAACCGTCTTCCAGACGGGCATCTACCATCGGGCTGGATTCATCGATTCTTCGTCCGATGGACGTAACGATACGGTTGATGACGTTCATTACGTGTTCGTTATCACGGAATTTTACGTCCGTCAGCTGGATTTTACCTTTGACTTCCACATATACCAGATCCGGTCCGTTGACCATGATTTCGGTAATGTCCGGATCGGCCAGAAGCGGTTCAATCGGTCCCAGACCGACGATATCGTTATACAGTTCCGTTGCCCAGCGACCACGCTCGGAACGGGAAATCTCTTTTGTATGCGAAGTCAATACCGTTTCAATCGCATTACGGATGTATTCGTTTTTCG
Source organism: Erysipelotrichaceae bacterium (assembly GCA_021442745.1). Classification (GTDB taxonomy): domain Bacteria; phylum Bacillota_I; class Bacilli_A; order Erysipelotrichales; family Erysipelotrichaceae; genus RGIG4607. The sequence continues at coordinate 7,566 of JABUSI010000418.1, forward strand.
CATCCCCTTCTTCAAAACTCAGATTCTGATTGATAACGTCAATGACTTCTCTCTGAATCTGTTTGCGCAGATCTGCCTGCGGATCCGGCTGGGGTGTTGCATTCCGTACCGGTTCCGTTTTCTGCTGTTCTTTTACCGGTGCTGCGACTTCCGGCTGATTTGCCGCCTTATTTTTCTCTAAACGATCCAATAAGCTCATATACTGTCACCCTTTTTTATTTTGCGAATAACGGTCTTTGCGATTTCGGTCGCTTCGCCGTTTTGGTTTCTTTTACCTTATTCTTCTTAATGTAACTCTTACGTTCCTTGTTGTTCATCTGCAACAAGTCCACCATATCGTTTTCTACGGACAGGATTTCTCCCAGTTCCGCAATGGCCAGACTCATTTTGTTGCGAGGCAATGCCGTCACAAACGGCTGTCCCTTGTTCAGGGAGCTGGAGGCCGTTGCCGCATCGCTTGGAATGTTACACGTAATCGGTGCTTCCAGAACACGACCGATGTCTTCCATCCGGATAATTTTCGTTTCCGTACCCATACTCAGCACGACCCGGATTTTGTCTTTCAGACTCAGGGATTCCATCAGATTCATGGCTAACTTGGAATTCTTTAACACAGCCATATCGTACGTGCTGACCAGAAGAATCCGGTTTGCGCTTTCCAGCGCTGTCAATGCCACGTCATTTAACATCGTAGGGGCATCAATAATGACAAAATCGTAATACGTACGTAACATAGCCAGAATGTTCTGAATACGGTCTGCACCGACAATTTCCGCATATTCCGGACTTTTCGGCGAACTCAATACGTGAACACCGCTGGAATGTACAGCCATATACGTCTGCACCGTTTCAATGTTCGTTGCCTTCTGATCCTGCATCAGTTCCGCAACCGTTTCCTTCGGTTCCAGGTCCATGTACATGCAGACGTCACCGAACTGCAAGTCCAGGTCCAGTAATGCAACTTTCTTCCGTTTGGAAGCCAGATATACCGCCAGGTTTACCGCTAAGGTCGTCTTACCCAATCTGTCCTTGGCACCGAATACGGTGACAATCTTGGAAGACCACTTGATGGTCTGTTTTTCACCCAACGCATCAATATGTCCCTTTTCCTGCTTGTATACAACCTGCAGATACTGACAGAATTCCTTGTCGTTTTTCGGCATCGTAATGATGTTGTGAACACCGACGTTGTTAGCAGCCTGCATGTTTTCTACCGTCAGGTCGTCCTGAATCAGAATCGGGAACGTTCTCGGACGGAACTGAACGACACGTTCCATCAGCTGCATGGAGTCGAAGTCCTGACCGTTCATATATACTACCAGCAGATCCGGATTGGTATTTTCAATCCAGTCCAGAGCTGCCGAACTCTGTGATGCCGTTGCGACAACACCCAGTTCTTCGTCATTAATGAAGTTACGCAGTCTTTGTGTGACTTCTGCATTTTTGCTAATCAGCATTACCTTTATCATTCTGCGTATCCTCCTTTGCTTTCGTCTTGAAATAGTTCCGGGCATTCTTGCTGGTAATGTCTTTCATCGTGATGGTTTCTTCATCCAATGGTGAACGCAATACCAGACGCAAGCTGGAAGTGAAATCACCGTAACTGATGACGACTGCCTGTTCCGGTGTTACCTTCAGAGTAACAACGGAATAGTTTTCTTCCGGGCGTTCCCGGTTCATCACTTCATCCACCGCAAGAACCGTAATATCCTGCATACACATGGAAGAAGCGGAAATGGTTTGTCTGCCGGTATCCGTATCTTCCGTGTATTGATAACTGATAATAATATCGATGTGGTCACCGGCACGAAGCATATTGGCAACGCCGCTGGAATCCGTTACGTTAATGGAGATTGCACGCATACCTTCGTCTACCCGATACGACAAGTCCTTTACCGTATCCCGGTTTTCTCCGACCGGTACCAGACGGGAACCTAAAATCTGTTCGCCGGCATATACCTGAGATCCCATCAGATAACCGACGGCAGCATCCATACTCGTTACACTGTCCGGATGTACGTAATTGTTGTCAATTTCCCGTACCACCAGCATTTCCTTGGTAATCAGAGTATTTGCTTCAATATCACAAGCGGCAACCAGAACGGCCGTCTTAGGATTTTCTTTTGGTTTCGCCAGTTCCGTTAAAAACGAATACATGCCGATTCCGACAAGTAAAGCCGCTACAATGGCGATAATCTTTATTTTCTTCATAGTCTTCTCCTTATGACTAGTTTTCCAGCCTCATGACACAACTGGCTTCCAGCGTAATCGTGTCTTTCCCAAGAAACGTCTGTAACAAGCCGGTCAGAATATGCACGTCCGCGGATACTTCTGCCTTAATCTGCTGCCAGGACGGATCGGATACTACCGCAACCGCATTATCCACACCAACCATGCTCGATTCCATGGTCAGCAACGCATTTTCCTTCCAGTCAGTCCCCGGTTCATAATGAACAACCGCATATCTTGCACCCTCACGGGCTGCATTATTCAAACTGATCTGGTTATAAAACAACCAGCCGAAGTCAATGATACCGCATACCAGACAAAGGAAAATCGGCAACACCAGCGCCATTTCCACCATTGCTTGTCCGCGTTCGTTCTTTTTGAATTTCCTCCGCATATTTTTCCTCCTCTTGTCCGGTTTTTCTACCCCGTTTTATTAGGGTACAAAGAGGCAAGCCATTCACTCGCCTTTCTCAGCTCTTCAATCCGTGATTTTCTATTCTGACGTTTCAAACGAATCAACTGCTACTTGAATCCAGGATGAAACCTTTGGTCCGATCAAACGGACTACGGCAACCGCCGCGATGGAGATCAAAGATACCAGCAAACCGTATTCTGCCATACCCTGACCGCATTCTTCCTTGTAGAAACCTGTAAACATACTTCTTTTCCTCCCCTTTTTAGTAGATCCAAACCAGCACGCCCATCATGCCGGTTACAATAAACGGTCCCATCGGAATCATCGATTCCAGAACCTTCAGCATTGCAATATTCTTTTTGGAAGTCGTATACACCAGCACACAAACACCCATCAGCACAATCGCCAGCAAGGCGTTGGTCAGCCCTAAGCCGAATCCGATGGCTGCTGCTAATTTGATATCACCGGCACCAACGTTTTTCTTATACAGGCTCGGTGCGGCAAAGACGAAGAAACATACCACAAATCCCAGTACGGAATCCCACAGATTCAACTGTAAGAATCCTTCCACCCCAAAGAACGTCGGAATACAGAATGCTAGTTTCAGGAAAATAATCGCCTGCCACAGTTCATTCGGAATGATCCGGTGATGCCAGTCGATCACCGCAATCATTTCACTGATTCCCAGTAACACCAGGGAATATACCAGCATCACCACGGAATCAAATTTATATCCCAGCACGGCACCTCCGGCAGCCATAACCGCCGCCAGCAACCGCTGTTCTTTTTTACTCATTTCGATACTGCGATTTCTCTTGTTCAGAAGAGAAACGATACCTTTTTCACACACGATACTTTCCAGGTACCCGATGATTGCACATACAACAATCCGAATTACGAATTTCATCTGAAAACCTCTCCCTTCTTTTACGCAGTCTTCCTATCTTTTTTATCCGCCCAAAGTATAGTATTTGACCGTATATCTTTTGAATTACGTGGTAAAATTGTGCTAATTTTTGGGACAATTTGCGAAAAATGTCGATAATTTTATGATGCGATTTCTTTCGTTATTTTGTTAGGAAAAACTAACTTATATACCCGCAGAAAAAGCCCTCCGATAGTTGCGGATACAACCATTTTTGAAACGTCTTTTCCCTGCATATGTTTACGTATGCATAAGGAGTATAATAGGGTCATAAAGCAGAAATAAGGATGATTGTTATGATAGAAAAAATCAGTGAACACGTATACCGGAAATTACAACAGCCGGATACCGACAGACCGCATTTGTATCTGATTCAGACACAACAGGGAAGCATTGCCATCGATGCCGGAAACAGTGCCGCACACGTAAAAGAGTTTTACCGGGAAATCGAAGAAGCGGGACTCT
>JABUSI010000083.1 GCA_021442745.1 Erysipelotrichaceae bacterium
AAGTCGATGTTTGCGGTATCACCTTTTTCCACCGTACCTTCTTCTTTCAATACCATTTCAGCGGCATTGTTACGGATTTGTTCCAGACGGTCCTTAACTTCGCCGGCGTTGACTCTTACCTTGATTTCATCATATTCCACACCCTTGTACGTTCCCAAAGTTACTTCAGGTTCAACAGTACACAAGAACTTCAGTTCTACGGCTTCCGTCGTAAATGAGTTCAAATCCAGTGACGGACGGTCAATCAATTCCAGGCCTTGTTCTTCCACACCGAATACCAAAGCTTCCTGAGCAACGGCATCGATGGCATTCATCATGATTTCATTCTGTCCGATCATCTTGCGGGCAATGTTCACAGGTGCCTTACCTTGACGGAACCCTTTCACGTTCAATTTACCGGCAAGTTTTTTGAATGCTTTTTCCTGAGCGGTTTTCCACTGTTCGCCATCTACCGTGACCAACAGTTCACCGTTTGATTTTTCTACGATACTCCATGTTGATTTCATAAATATTCCTCCTACACGCTTTTCTATTATACCGAAATCCTACACTTTTTCAATCATTTGTATCTCTAATTGTATTAACTTCCAACAGTTCGCACACATTCCTTCATAAAACATCCGGAATTCATCATCCCTTCCCCAGGCATGGTAAACGTACCTTGCAACGGCAAGAGCGACCAGCGGTGCATCTTCCACGGAAATCACGTTCGGCAAGCGTAAATAACTTTCCCTTACCAGAACATCCACGCACATTTTCAGAAAGTTCGGTTCCTTATTCGAAAACCAGTCAGTAAGTGTCTGAAACACGGTTTCGAACCCTTCCGTTTTCGTCGGCTCAATAAATGTCCCCGCATTAAACACTGCAATTCCCGCACGGGTCTTTACAGGGAAAGTATCGCTCATACCTTGACCGGCAATGGCTTCCATCAGAAAAGACGCTACGTACGGGTCATGGTAATCGTACAGAAACCACTTTCCGATAAGCTCCGTATACTTTCGCAGATTACGTTCAGACAAATATTCCAGGGCAACACTTTGCTTATCCGGGGAACCAAAAAGAAATTCTTCCAGATTCTCATCATCAATGATGTGACGTTTGATTTTAGGTAACAGACTGTTGCATTCCTCCCGGCATTGCAATAGCCAGCGTTCAAACTCTGACGGTATGTACGGCATACTCAACTCTGTATCAATCAATTGTTTCATTTCCTGATACTTTTTCTGTTCTTTCAGTGTCTGATACTGTATTTTCACTTCATCCTGATAATTCGATTCCACAAGTTCTCCTTTTTTAGCACTCTGACTGTGTGTCTGCTAAAAGTATACACACACCATCTCTTTCTGTCAACAAATAAAAAAGCGGTACCATCCGCTTAGATACAAAAATGGCGTCCTGGGAGGGACTCGAACCCCCGACCGTACGCTTAGAAGGCGTATGCTCTATCCGGCTGAGCTACCAGGACACTGCTCGAATATTATACAAGACTTTGTTTGTCATTTCAATACCCCGTTCACGAAAAAAGGCTATGTATTCACAGCCTTATACTCTCGTCTGAATCAATTCTGTATATTCCTGATGATACGGGTAATTCGGATCCTTTCCCAGAAGTTCCGGCAATGCAACCGACAGAATCTGAATCACGTAAACCAACGGCAATGCCGATGCGGTATACGGAAGATACGGTACCGGTATGCAATGGTCATCCTTGATTGGATCGGCACTTCCGTCAATTATAAGAACGTTGTCGCAAATCGTCTTCAGATACGCAAACGTCTTCTTTGTTTCTTCCTTTCCGACATCTTCACTGCACAGCAGTATCACCGTTGAATCCGGATGAACTGCCCGGTGATGACCATGGGAGAATTCTTCGATATCAATCATCATGGAAGGAATACTCATCGTCTCCAGTAATTTCAAAGACGCTTCGGACGCCGTTGCCATATTTGTTCCGTATCCGATACACAACAGTTCCTTCACATCTGAAAACTGCCGGTGAGTATTTACCCATTTTACGGTACGGTCAAACAGCTGCGGCAACGATTCCGCAGATTGTTTGAGTTCCAAGGTAAATGCTTCGTATTCTTCAGAAGATATATTTCCTTTGATCCGCGCCGTTTCGATAATAAACCGTTGCAATACAATCAGATTACTGCTGTACCCTTTGGTCTTCGCATTGCTGTCTTCTTCCCCACAACCGAAGTTCAGAAACCAGTCTCCCTCTTTAGCTACCGGAGAATCTTCCGTAGCACTGATGGTAAACACCGGATACCCCCAGGCTTTTGCCTGCCGGATACATTCCAGAGTACCCCGGCTGGTACCTGTCTGGCTGGTCGCAAAGACTACGTCTCCTTGTTGCGGCCTTTGCAGGGAGGGCTTTCCATGCAGAAACGTAAAAGGTGCCATCGTAATCACCGAAACATTCCAATACGTTTCCATACTGCCGCTCACAACATTGGCAACGTTCAGGGAACTGCCGGATGCCACAAACAGTATTCTCTTACATTCCGTTTTGGCAAACTCCTTCGCCAGTGCCGGAATATCTTCATCACATAATCGTGCCTGAAGCACTTTCCTTTCCTGACGGATATAGTCCCACATAATACTTTTCATACAATTACCTATTGCGCAATCCGTTCCACGGAAACAATACTGTTGATTTTCAACAGATTGGCATTCAACACGCGCAGATTTTCCAACCCGGTAACTCCGAGCTTCAGTTTGATATAAACGGTAATCCTGTCATCCAGTGTCTGGGAATTGATTCCGTTCAACGCTACCTTATTTTGTGAAACAACCGTTACGATATCGCTGATCAGGAAGTTCCGGTCTGTTGCACAGATCAGAATCTCCACATCATATAATTTACGTTCCGCATCTTCATCCCAATCCACGGTAATCAGACGTTGTCCGGCAGCAACGTTGATACAATCTTTCCGATGTACCTTTACGCCCTGTCCTTTTGTGATAAATCCGACAATATCATCCCCGTAAATCGGATTACAGCATTTTGCGAAACTTACCATCATACTGTCGATACCTTCCACCGTTACACCCAATCCGGTAACAGTACGCTTAAACGGTTGTTTGGATGCGTACAGTTTCTCAATGGCTTCGTTATCCAATGACTGGGACAGTTTCCTGTTTGCCAGACGTTCCACTACCTGTTGCAAAGAAACGGACTTTACCGCAATCGCGTAATACAGATCCTGCGGGTTGGAAATACGTAGTTCCCCGCAGATTGCTTCCAGACGGGTTTTTTCCATTAATTCCTTTTCGTCCAGATTCCGGCGCTTCAGTTCTTCCTTCAGAACCGTCTCGCCTTTCTCCACGTATTGCTGACGATCTTCGCTTTCCTTCTTCAGTAAGAATGCACGAATCTTGTTTCTCGCATGTGCCGTTTTAACAATCTTCAGCCAGCCTTCATTCGGGCCATTGGATTGCTTGCTTGTTTTAATCTGAACGACATCTCCCGTCTTCAATACGGTATTCAATGGTACCAGGTACCCGTTAACCATAGCTCCTACCGTGGAATGTCCAACCTCCGTATGAATCCGATACGCAAAATCCAGCGGTGTTGCTCCGTTCGGTAAATCGATAACCCGTCCCATCGGACTCATAACGTAGACATTCGCTTCAAAAATATCCCTTTGCAATACATTCATGTAGGCTTCCGGTGAATCCGGATCCACATCATCCGTCATATTAATCAAATCACGGTACCAGGCAAGTTTTTCCCCGATTTCCTGCTGTTCTTTTTCATAACTGTACTTGGTGCCTTCCTTGTATTTCCAGTGCGCGGCAATACCCAGTTCAGCAACCTGATCCATTTCTTCCGTACGGATCTGTACTTCAAAAATCTGTCCTTCCTCCGCTACAATCGTTGTATGCAATGACTGATACATGTTCATCTTCGGCATCGCAATATAGTCTTTCAGACGACCCGGAATCGGATGATATTTCTGATGAATGTAACCAAGAATTTCATAACAGTTTGTCGGTGTCTGCGTTACAATCCGGATGGCATACAAATCCAGGATTTCCTCAAACCGCTTGTTTTTGGTTACCATCTTCTTGTTGATACTGTATAAATGTTTGGAACGGCCAAAAATCCGATATTGGAAATGTTGCTCATCCAGCATTTCACTGATATCGTGAATCATCTTATCCACCATCTTAGCCCGTTCGCCCTTTTTAACTTCCACCAGATGAGCAATTTCATGATACCGTGTCGGATTCAGATAGAAGAAACACAAATCTTCCAGTTCGTTTTTGATTTCGCTGATTCCTAACCGGTGTGCAATCGGTGCATATACTTCCAGCGTTTCCGTCGCAATCTTTTTCTGCTTCTCCGGTTTCATGTACTGCAACGTTCTCATATTGTGCAAACGGTCAACAAGTTTAATCAGAATAACCCGTACGTCTTTTGCCATCGCAATAAAAATCTTCCGGTGATTGGCTGCCAGATATTCCTTTTCATCCTTGAACTGAATATTACCGATTTTAGTAACCGCTTCTACCAGTGTTGTGATTTCTTCACCGAAATCTTCCACCATCTGTTCCCTGGTTACGTCACAATCTTCCAGTACGTCATGCAATAACCCCGCCGCAATGGTCTTAGGCCCTGCATTGATGGTTGCCAGAATATATCCTACCGCAATGGCATGGATAATATACGGCTCTCCGCTTTTACGGAACTGCCCTTCATGATGCTTTTCCGCATAGTCATAAGCTTTGCGAATCAAAGCGATGTTCTCATCAGCAATGTATCGGCTTGCTTCTTCGAATATCATATCTTTGGTAATGACTTTTTCCTTGCTCATGTGAACACCCCCCTTTCTTATTCAAAAAAACGAAGAAAACTCCTCGTTTTTTAGTACTCCAATACAGAGAACACGTTATAGTTCTTCAACAGTTCTCTTCCCTTCAAACCAACCAGTTCAATCACAAATGCGCAGCCGACAACTTCTCCACCCATTTTTTCAATTAGTTTACAGGTAGCTTCCACCGTACCGCCGGTAGCCAGCAAATCGTCAACAATTACAACCTTCTGTCCCGGTTTGATGCTGTCAGCATGCATATGCAGTTCATTGGAACCGTATTCCAGGTCATATTTCACACTGACGGTTTCTCTCGGTAATTTACCAGGCTTCCGTACAGGAACAAACCCTACGCCCATATTCAACGCAACCGGACATCCGAACAAGAATCCTCTGGATTCCGGTCCGACAACAACATCGGCACCTGCTTCTCTTGCGAATGCTTCAATTCTGCCGATTGTTTCCTTGAACGCATCACCATCAGCCATCAAAGGCGTAATATCTCTGAACAAAATGCCTTCAATCGGAAAATCAGGAATACTTGCTACATAGTTTTTCAAATCCATACTTCTTGCCTCCATTTATAAATATGTGTCTATTATAGCACTTTTTCAATCTGTGGATGATTACTTTTTTCAATTGATTCAATCGATAAAGAAAACTGTAATTTTCCGCGGAAAACCTGTTTTTTCATGGTTCCTACAATTCGCAGATGGCCGATATCGTCAATAAACTCCTCATAGGTATGTGTATCATTAAACCAGATGCCTTCCACTTCCCCGAACGTACATTTTATATAGGTGTCCTTTTTCACAAAACCGATTCTTTGAAGCGGATGATTTTCACACAACAGTTTCGGTAATTCCATTCCTTTTCCGTACGGCCCGTGAGATAACACTTCCGCAATACTGCGTTCCGTCAGTTCATCACTTTCCACTTTTACACAAAGTGTATCCGGATTGGCGGAATCAAATTCATATGCCTGCAGATATTGCCGGATAAACGGAAACTCCGGTTCGGTAAAAGAAATTCCCGCTGCCATTTTATGTCCGCCATATGCCGCAAACCGGGATTGAATCGGTTCCAGACATTTCATCAGATCCAGGCTTTCCACGCTGCGTATACTACCGACCCAGAGATCACCGTTTTTTCCTACCGCCATCACCGGCTTATGAAGTTCATGAGACAGTCTCGTTGCGACCAGACCTACAATTCCCGGATGAAACGAAGCGTCTGCTACAATCACGAAACGGTCCGTCAGTACTGATGTATCAATCCTTGCGATGTGCTCATTTGTCATATCTTTCCTTTTCTGATTCAACTGTTCCAGTTCATTCACAAAAGGTTTCCATTCTGTTTCCGTTTCACTCAAAAGAAAACGCACTACATTGTTCACGTTTGCTATATCCGCCAGTCTTCCTACACAATTCAGCTTCGGAATCACATAATAACCGATATCATCCGTCGTACAGAATCTTACGTCATCTTTCAGCAATGCCGCGACTTGCGGATAAGCACCCTGCTGTAACAACTTCAACCCCTGCGATACGATATACCGGTTTTCCTTTTTCATAATCATCAGATCTCCGATTGTTGCCAGCATTGCCAGAGGATAATACGTATGCAGATTCAAATCCATGATTTTTGCCAGTTGCAATACACATCCGGCACCACACAAATACTCCAGTCCTTCCCCCAGTACCGTCGGATGAACCAGAATATCACAAACCGGTTGTTCCTCAATGGTGTGATGGTCAATAATCGCAACCTCCATGCCTGTTTCTTTAGCACAACGCAACGCATCAAAAGCTTTGACACCGTTATCCACCGTAATCAGCAGCGTATATCCTTTTTCTGATGCCTGCTTCACACGTTCTGTATTGGCACCGTACCCTTCCTTAAACCGGTCCGGAATATAAAACCCGCAGGAAATGTTCATTTCTTTTAAAATCTTCACCATCATTGTCGTAGCACAGATTCCGTCCGTATCATAATCTCCGAACACGAATACTTTTTCTTCCCGTTGTGCCGCTGTTTGCAACCGGTTTTTCAATCGTACCAAATCTTCGCATTGCGGCATATAAGAAACCGGATCTGCCATCAATTCTTCCATTTCCGATTCCGTAACGTTCATCGCCTGAAGACATTTTGCGTACAGACTGCCGATTTTGTATTTTTTTACCCATTGTTCGGTTTTTTCACAAGATATTGCCTGATACATACATCTACCTCCGCATACTTATTTATTTTACAATTTCCATAAAGAAAAGGAAACGATTGTTTCCTTTAGTTCTTGACTCTCGTTAATATCCGAATCGTCGTTCCGTCAAAGCCGAACGCTTCCCGTAATTTGTTTTCCAGATATCTCTTATAACTGAAATGCAGCAATTCCGTATCATTCACAAACAATACGATTGTCGGCGGACAAATCGCTACCTGAGAAACGTAGTTGATACGAAGCCGCTTTCCGTTATGTGTCGGTGGCGGTGTGGTAATCTGCGCTTCTACAATCACTTCATTCAGAACATTTGTAGGAATCCGCTTGTTACTTTCAGCATATACCTTCTGAATCAACGGAAACAGATTCTGCACTTTCTGTTTTGTCTTGGCGCTGCAGAATACAATCGGCGCATAATTCAGATACAGGAATTCTTCCCTGATTTTCTTTTCAATCTGGTGCATGGTTTTATCATCTTTTTCAACCGCATCCCACTTGTTGTAAACAATTATTACACCCTTACCTGCTTCGTGTGCGTATCCGGCAACGTGCTTATCCTGATCCCGGATTCCTTTTTCACCGTCAATCACAAATAATACGACGTCAGATTTTTCGATTGCGCTCATTGCCCGGAGCACGGAATACTTTTCCACCGATTCATATACTTTTCCGCGTTTCCGGATACCGGCAGTATCAATGGCAACGTAGTTCTGTCCATCCTTGGTAAACGGCGTATCAATGGCATCACGGGTTGTTCCTTCAATACTGGATACGATAACCCGTTCCTGATTCAGCATAGCGTTTACCAGAGAACTCTTCCCGACATTCGGCTGTCCGATTACCGCAAAACGTATCCGTCCTTCATAATCCGGTTCCACACGTTCACTGAACGTTTCCATTACCTGATCCAGCAAATCCCCGATACCGGTTCCGTGAATGCCGCTGACCGCAATCGGATCACCGATTCCCAGCGAATAGAACTCGTAGATATTGGGAATTGCTTCCGAACTGTCGATTTTATTCACCGCCAGCAATACCGGTTTTTTGGATTTCCGCAGCAATTTGGCAATATACTGGTCATCGTTGGTTACGCCATCCCTGCCATTCACGACAAAAATGATGGAATCTGCTTCTTCCATCGCGATTTCTGCCTGCATCTGGATTTCCTCCTGGAACGGCTGATTGTCCATCACGATTCCACCGGTATCAATCACCCGGAACTCCTTGGTTAACCAGGTTCCCGCACCGTAAATACGGTCTCTGGTTACACCGGGAGTGTCTTCTACAATAGACAATCGTTCTCCGACTATTTTATTGAATATCGTAGACTTACCGACATTCGGTCTTCCTACAATTGCCACTACTCCTTCAATCATTCTAATCTCCTGTCACTTTTTGAACCATATCCAATACGCACTCAACCACTTCTTCAATGCTCATATCGGAAGTATCCAGTTCCACTGCATCATCTGCCTTCCGCAAAGGCGAATGTTCTCTGTGGGTATCCTGATAATCTCTCTGTTCAATATCCTTTTTAATCATTTCCAGATCGCATGGCAAACCCTTGCTTTGGTTTTCCAATGCTCTTCTCTGTGCTCTTGCTTCCACACTGGCCGTCTGGAAAATCTTCAGTTCGGCATCCGGTAATACCACGGTACCGATATCCCGGCCATCCATAATAAAACCTTTAGCTTCCGCCATCTTTTGCTGACGGCGAACCAAATCCACCCGTACGGCAGATTTTGCACTGACGGTACTTGCCATCATACTGATTTCATTCTGCCGAATGGCAGCGGAAACGTCCTGTCCGTCCAGAAACACCTTTCCGTCTTCTGTCAAACGAATATCCGTACCTGCCAGAAGCGTATCCATCGCAGCATCATCATTCATATCGGTATTTGTTAACAGACATTTCAACGCAATACTGCGATACATGGCACCGGTATCCAGATGCACGTATCCCAGTTTCTTTGCGACAATCTTAGCAATCGAACTTTTCCCCGCTGCACTTGGCCCGTCGATCGCAATGTTTATCTTCTTCATAGAACCTCACCCATCATATGAAGAATCTGATTCGGAATCAGATTCATCGGAGGGATTATACCGCGATCAACCAATGCCCAGTATGCAATGAATGCCAATACGCAGAACAAGGCAATAATCAAAAGAATCAGAATAAAGTTCAATACATGATTCGTCCGGTTTACTCTCTGATCGAAATCCGTCAGGTCGGATTCGTATTTTTCCATATCCATCTTTAACTGTCTGGTTTCCTGCAACATTTCTTCGCGGAATATACGTTCACGATCCAACCGTTGTGTCAGTTCCTGAATCACTTCGTCATTTTCGTTAACCGAAGGCTGTACAAACGGCGTAACTACTTTTGGCTGCGGCCTTACCGGTTCCGGTTGTACCGGTTCCTCCATTACAGGCTCTTCCGGTTCTTCTTCAAAGAACGGTGAATTCATATCGTCATCCATGATTGCCGGAATCTTTTCTTCTTCCTTCGGCAAAACTGCTTCCGATTCTTCCAATGCAGGCATTACCGGCGCTACTTCCGGTTCTTCCAAAGCCGGAATATTGATTTTCGGTTCCGTTACAGGCTCTTCCCATACCGGCAATTCAAATGCCGGTTCATTTTCCGGTTCCAATGCCACTTCATCAATTACCGGTAATTCTTCACTTAACGGTGCAACTTCCGGCATTGGTTGTTTCATGACATCCACAGGTTCAAATTCTTCCGGTTTCTGTGTCGTATCCTGTGCAAACAAATCCAGGATTTCGCCGATCTGGCTTAAATCCACGTTTTCTTCAGCCGGCATATTCAGAATATCGTCAAAACTGCCGACAAAATCAAAATCCGTACGGCCCTTTTCCAATTCAGAAAAAACATTAGCTGTCGTATCGCTTTCCAGCCGTTTTCCCGCCTGGATGTTGTACGTTTTGACTTCAGAAATCGCTTCATCCAGCAAAGACGTTTCTTTCGTCAGTTCTTCTTCATACGCATCAATATCAAAGTCCGGCTCGGTTTCTTCGGTTTTACCTTCCGCAATCACTTCACTGACAGTCGGTATTTCTCCCAAGCCGTCATCCATATCAAATACATCAAAGATTGACACATTCGGTGCATAGGATTCCGGCTGGCGTAATGTTTCCTTCGGTGCTTCCTTTGGTTCTGTCTTTGGTGTTTCCCATGGGAACTCCTTCATAAAATCTTCGTTATTCTGAATCAAGGAATCAATGGCTTCATTATCTTTTGCCATTCTTGACAATAATTCTCTGTTTGATGCCGGTTTCTGTACCTGTGCAACTCGACGTGCTTCCGCTCTGGATGGCAGTGCGGTTACTCCCGGTTTAATATATTCCGATTCCGTGGCAATGTTTTCTCTTTTTTGCTGGTATCTCTGTGCCCGTGTTTTTACTTCCATAAAACTTCCTCCTGAATTGTCCTGTTGATACGAATAAATTACGCAATAATACAATCATACTTATTATAAGACAAAAGCAGTCATCTTTCAATGACTGCTTTTTTATCAGAATTTACGGTTTTTTCCACCCATCATGCCCTGCATGGAGTTCATGGTCTTGGCAAGACCCGGAGAAATCTGACCGGATTTCATCACATTACCCATGGATTTCATCATCGGTTTCATTTTTTCATACTGATTAATCAGTTTGTTGACTTCATTCACGGAAGTTCCGCTGCCTCTGGCGATACGATTCTTATGAGTAGATCGCATGGATTTCGGATTCTGACGTTCTTCCGGAGTCATACTCTGGATAATCGCCATCTGCCGTTTCATCTTCTTCGATTCTTCGTCGTCGTTAATCATATTAGCATATTCGCCCATACCCGGAAGCATCTTCATCATACCGGACATCGATCCCATCTTCAGAACCTGTTTCATCTGAACCATCAGATCATCCAGTGTGAACTGGCCTTCCATCATCCGTTTTACGCTCTTTTCGGATTCTTCCATATCCATCCGTTCCTGAGCCTGTTCAATCAGGGATAAAATATCCCCCATACCCAGGATCCGGTCTGCCATACGTTCCGGATAGAAAATGTCGATATCTTCCATCTTTTCACCGGTACATACGAATTTAACCGGTACATTGGTAATGGTACGGACAGATAACACGCCACCGCCACGGGAGTCCCCATCAAATTTGGTAACAACAAGACCGGTAACATCCAGTTGCTGATGGAATGCCTTGGCAACGTTTACGATATCCTGACCGGTCATCGCATCGACCGTTAACAGGATTTCTTCCGGATTTACCAGTTGTTTCATCTGCTGAAGTTCATCCATCAGTACTTCATCAATGTGCAGACGACCGGCGGTATCAATCAATACCGTATCGTAATCATGCGTCTTCGCAAATTCCATACCGGCTTTCACCGTATCCACGGCACCGACCGTATTTCCCAGCGTAAAGACTTCAACACCCAGACCTTTTCCCAATGTCTGCAATTGTTCAATCGCTGCCGGACGGACAACGTCAGCCGCAATCAATAA